>JBCBSY010000209.1:0-4596 GCA_039818925.1 Pseudomonadota bacterium
TCACTGAAGACGATGCCGTTTTCATCGGAAGAGACGATCGAGCCTTCGGTCAGGCTGACGGTCCAGTCAGTTCCAAACTCGCCAAGAGCCGCCGCACCGCCCTCCAGTTGAATGACGTCCGTCCAGCCGTCGCCGGCCCCGCCGAGAATGCGATCATTTCCATCGCCCATGGCATAAACGAATACATCAGATCCGTCGCCGCCGCGCATAACATCATCCCCGGCGCCGCCAGTGATGGAGTCATCGCCGGCGTTGCCGTTGAGGTTGTCATTACCGTCGCCGCCAGAGATCAAATCATCGCCGCCGCCGCCACGAATAACGTCGTTGTCATCGCCGCCGAATAACTCATCAGCGCCGGCATCGCCGCGTATGTTGTCCCTACCGGCTCCGCCCATGATGACGTCGTCGCCGGCGCCGCCGCGTTGCACATCGTTGCCCGAACCGCCGGTTAGAGTATCATCACCGCCTCTTCCGATTTGGACAACACGCTCCTTGGCACCGGAACCGTCGATGACATCGTTTCCGCCTTTACCGTCGACGCGCTCTACATTCGACGCCGCCATGTCGATAGAGAAGTCATCGTTGTTCTGGACAATCACCCGGTCAACGCCGTCGCCGCCGTCAATGAAAGTATCATCACTGTCAGCGTAAATGACGTCATTACCGTCGCCGCCAAACAGCTGATCGGCCCCGGCATCGCCGCGTATATTGTCCCTACCGGCCCCGCCCATGATAATGTCGTCGCCGGCGCCGCCGCGTTGCACATCATTGCCCGCGCCACCGGTTAGAGTATCATCGCCGCCCCTTCCGATTTGAACAACACGCTCGGTGGCGCCGGAGCCGTCGATAACGTCGTTTCCGCCTTTGCCATCGACGCGCTCTACATTCGAGGCCGCCATATCGATTGAAAAGTCGTTATTGTCCTGCGCGATGACGCGATCCACGCCGTCGCCGCCGTCAATAATGGTATCTTCGCTGCCAGCGAATATCCGGTCATTTCCATCACCGCCGAACAAAGAGTCTGCGCCCTCGCCGCCGCGAATGACATCGTTGCCGGCGCCGCCGAGGATGAGGTCTTCGCCGTCTGTGCCGCTCAACCGGTCATTGCCGTCCGTTCCCTCGATCAGGTTGGTCTCATCAACATCGGCAACATTGACCGTGACGGTCATCGGGGTCGCCTCGCCATCGGGCGACACGGCGTGCACTGTGACGTCCAGCTGCGGTTGTGTTTCGAAGTCAAGCGACGCGCCTTCTTTCAGCTTTAACGCATTGCCAACTACCTCAAACAGCCCTGAAGCATCATCGACGATTTCAAACTGGGTGATCGCCTCGCCTGTGTTGGGATCTGTCGCCGAGAACGAGCCAACCATGGCGCCGGCTTCATTTTCGGCAACCATCGGCGGACCGGCCAGTTCGCTCTGACCGATCGCCGCGCCGTTCTGAAGCACAAGATCGTTACCGCCGGCAAGATCTTCCACAACGCCGCCGGACTCAGCATCCATGACCCAGTTATTGACCAGCCCCGGTTCGGTTTCAGGATCGCCGAATGGCGAACTGGCATTGTCAGCGATTTCAGCGTCGCTGCGCGCATAGTCAAAGATGCGCACTTCAGAAATTTCGCCTTCAAAGATCTGCCCTGAATCGAAGCGGCCACCTTCAGCATCCTGTTCCTGGCCCAGCGCCATTGTGCCGTCGGTTTTCAGGTCGCGAATATTGACGGTGGTGTCAAAAACCGGCTCGCCGTCAACGAATACTTTCACTTCGTTAGACGCCTGATCCCAGCTAAAGGAGACCTGATGCTCTTCTCCATCCAGAAGCGAGGCATTCGGCACGCCGGTATTGATTTTCTGGCCCGCCAGAAAGATCGTCATATTGCCGCTTGAGCCTTCAAGCCAGATCAACGCCTCATTGTTAGAGCCATCGCTTGCCGCATAGGAGAACAGCGGCGTTCCGTTGCCGACATCGGTCTGATCGGACGCAAAGCGAACTTCAACTGTCAGCGCGTCCGTTGGAAACCCTTCGAGATTGGCCGCAATGGCCGCGTCGTCGGTCCCGCCATCCTGGTTCAGCGAGAGCGCGCTTTGCGACATCGCCGGATCAAAGCGGAAATCAACCGGCGCCTCTTCGACATCGGCGACACTGACCGACACCACCTGCTGGGTGCTCTCTCCGCCCGCGCCAATCGCCTCGACGGTGACATCATAGCTTTGCTGTTCTTCGTGATTGAGCGATACGCCGTCCTTCAGCTTCAGCTCATTGCCGACAACTTCAAACAGTCCGGACGGGTCATCTGCAATGACAAACTCGCTGACGGCCCCGCCGGTTTGCGGGTCCGTGGCAGACAAGACACCGGCTACCGCGCCAGGCTGGTTCTCGATCACCGTTGGCGTCTCAAAAGCCTCGCCGCCTTCGATGCTTGCATCGTTGCTCAGAACCAGGTCATTGCCGCCGGCGAGATCTTCGACAACGCCGCCGGTTTCGGCATCCATCACCCAGTTATTGACCAGTCCCGGTTCGGTTTCAGGATCACCGAATGGCGAAACGGCATTGTCAGCGATTTCACTGTCGCTGCGCGCATAATCGAAAATACGAACCTCGGCGATTTCACCTTCAAAGATCTGACGCGAATCAAACCTGCCGCCCTCGGCGTCCTGTTCCTGACCAAGCGCCATTGTTCCGTCAGATTTCAGATCACGAATGTTGATGGACCTGTCAAAGGCGGGCTCGCCATCAACATAGACCTTCAGTTCGTTCGACGACTGGTCCCAACTGAACGAAACCTGATGCTCCTCGCCATCAAGCAGTAAGGCGTTCGAAATCCCGGTATCGATGCGCTGCCCTGCGAGGTAGATCGTCATGTTGCCGCTTGACCCCTCAAGCCAGATCAAGGCTTCATTGTTTGATCCATCATTGGCGGCGTAAGAAAATAGCGGCGTTCCGTTACCGACATCACTCTGGTCGGATGAAAACCGGACCTCAACCGTCAACGCATCGGTGGGAAATCCTTCAAGATTGGATGCAATGGCCGCGTCGTCTGTCCCGCCATCCTGATTGAGCGACAAGACGCCGCTCTCGCTAGCGATCGGATCAATCGCAAAATCGACCGGCGCCTCGTTTACGTCCGCGACATCGATAGAAAAGGTTTCCGTCGTCGACAGGCCGCCTTCATCGGTCGCGGTCACGGTGACGCTGATTTCGCTTTCGGCTTCATGATCAACTGAAACGCCATTCTTGAGCTTCAACTGACCATCAACGATCTCAAAGCGATCGTCACTGGCCGCAAAAGTAATGGCGTCGCCAGAATCCGGATCGACCGCCGTCAGCGTTCCCACAACGGCGCCGTCTTCGTTTTCAGTAATACTGGCGTTGGAAAGCGTGACCTGTGTTGGCGCTTCATTGAGATCGGCGACCGGCACGGTAAAACTCTCGGACGACGATTCGCCATGGGAGTCGGTCGTGGTCACGGTGACATTGATCTCGCTTTCCGTTTCATGGTCAACCGCAGCGCCGTCTTTCAGTTTCAGGGCATAACCTTCGCTGGCTTCAACCACTTCGAACCGGTCGTCGCTGACCGTGATATCGAATGCGTCCCCTTGCGGATCGACAATCGACAACAGCGCTGCATGATCGCCGGCCGTATTTTCGGAAACACCCAGCAAGCTCGTTTCGTCAAAACCTGGCAGGCGATAAGAGTCCCCGCCGATGACTTCCTTGACGCCGCCCGTATCCGGACCCGTCCAGGCGAGCTGCAAGGTCTGGTTGCCGCCATTTTCGAAATAGCGGACTTCAATGTCATGCGCCCCGGATTCAAGGTCGATGCTGACAGTGCGCGTGCGCGTGCCGTGCAAGCCGTCATTGTCAAGAACTGGCTCGCCATTGATGAACAGCATGCTGCCATCGTCGCTCGCCATGGAGAAAGTGTAGCTGCCGCCCTCCTCGACAATGATCTGGCCTTCATATTTCGCCGCAAAGAAATCGGCTGGCGCGCCTTCCCAGAAGGCTTCCCGGCCCTGCATGTAATTGAGGCTGTCAACCACTCCTTCCGCATCGGGCGTCGCATCGAAGTCGATCTCGCTGAGATTTCGCAGCGCGTGACCGATATCAAAATATGACGCTTTCAGGCCTTCGCCGCCCGACAGAACAATCTCCGGCGCATCATTGGTATTTTTAATCTCGACCGGAAGCGTAATTGCATCACTCGCGCCGCCGGCGTCCGTCACGGTCACCGTCACGTCAACGTTGCTTTCCGACTCATGGTCAATCGCGGCGTCGTCTTTCAGCTTCACCACATAGGCGCCGTCCTGTTCGACAACTTCAAATCGGTCATCGTTAACGGAGAACTCATGGGTATCGCCAGCGTCCGGATCAGCAACGTTAAGTTGCGCAACCACGGCGCCGGGCGCGTCTTCGTCAATTGCAAGGTTTTCAAGGGTGTAACCGTACTCGAACGAATCGCCGCCAATGACTTCCTTGACGCCGCCTGTATCCGGTCCTGTCCAGGCAAGCTGCAAGGTCTGGTTGCCGCCATTTTCAAAATAGCGGACTTCAATGTCATGCGCCCCGGATTCAAGGTCGATGCTGACAGTGCGCGTGCGC
>JBCBSY010000210.1:0-4588 GCA_039818925.1 Pseudomonadota bacterium
CTGTGCGTGGATCTGGTTCAACGTCTTCTGGGCGATCCATCGGAGTCGCGCCAAGAAGATCGGCGGCGCGGCGTGTCTCGATCAGAACATCCGCTTGCGAGTAAAACTGGTTTTCCGGTGTTAACGGGCCCTGGCCGAAAGTCAGCGGCAGCCAGTCCACGGTTCCGTCCTCACCGAAACGGGCGACATAGAGCGTCCCGTCTTCAAGAAGGTTCATATTTGCGGCGCGATTGTCCGGATCATACCGCCCGGCGGAGATGAACTTGTAGACATATTCAAAACGTTCATCATCACCGGAATAAAGAACGACGCGGCCATCGGGCGCAATAACGCTTTCGGCGCCTTCATGCTTGTACCGGCCGATGGCCGTGCGTTTTTTCGGTGTCGAGGCCGGATCAAAGGGATCGACTTCTACAATCCAGCCAAAGCGGTTGGGCTCGTTTGGTTCGCGTTCGAGATTGTAGCGGTCGAAATGCCGGCCCCAGGCGTACCAAGATGACCCGCCAACGCCGTAACGCTCATAGTTATCCGCTTCGCCATGGGATTCTGGCAGATCGCCGCTGAAATAGCCGTGGAAGTTCTCTTCCGCCATCAGATAAGTGCCCCAGGCGGTGATGCCGCCGGCGCAGTTGTTCATCGTGCCGGCGGCGGTCAGCCCTTTCGGGTCCGCCGATGTTTTCAACCGGTCATGTCCGGCCGCCGGCCCGGTGATTGTCATCGGTGTCGTCGCGGCGGTGATGCGCCGCGTGTATTTCGAGCCAACGACTGGATTCCATCGGCCGTTTTCGAACTTGATTTCGACGATGCTCGACCCATGGGCGGCCATCTCGATCTCGCAGTGCTGCGCGGTCATGCTGGCGGGATAATTTTCCGCGACGCCCGGGAACATCAATCTTGATGTCGTGTATTCGTGATTGACGCAGAGAAGCGCGCGCTCGGCTCCGTCTCCGTCCGGCTCAAGGGCGATGAAGCCGACGAAGTCGTTGTTCTGTCCAAAAAGCTTGTGCTGCGCTTCAACGGACTGGTCCTGCGGATCAAAGGCTGGTGAATCCGGAAACAGCGGGTCGCCCCAGCGCAACAACACATCCGCCACATACCCTTCCGGCACGTGGTGTGTCCCGTCTACGCCGCGCGTGATCTCCGCAAAGTCGAACGCCGCGCTTGATGAGACTCGCCCGGCGCCCTGCTGATTGCGCGAGGGCGCACAGCCGCTGAGCGCCAATCCCGAAAGCGCAGTCGCGCCGCCCAAAAAATCACGCCGGCTGAGCCGTTTCGCGACAATGTCTGAGATTGTGGCGACGGTTGTTTTCGCACGGGGATTGCTGACGGTGTCGTCATGGTGGCTCATAGATCTGGTCCTGAATAGGCGTGGTCGTAAAAGGGGCAGCTGTGCGGACGTGGACAAACAGTTAACGCGGATTTGTGACAGGACATATGGTCAATTCGCCGGCGCTGCGCCAGAGGCTGGTTTGCCGCATCTGATCTGTGACATGATCGCTTGTGTTAGCGAGAACAAATGGCTGGCCGAGGGCTGGAAGGGCGAAAAATGGGGAAAATTCTTCGATTCGGCATGCTGGCGCTGTTGCTCGTGCTGGCGGGCGCGGCGCTTTATTTCAGGACGCCCGGGCCGGCGCGGTTTGACCAGGAGGCGGCGAGGGCCGCCGCGAGCGCTTATGACGCCCGGATTATCCGCGACCGTTTCGGCGTGCCGCATATTTACGGGGCGCGCGACGCGGATGTCGCCTTCGGCCTCGCCTACGCCCATGCGGAGGACGACTGGAAAACCATCGAGGAAGTCATTTTCTTCGCCCGCGGCGAACTGGCCGAGCGCAAAGGCAGAGATGCGGCGATCACCGATTATCTGGTGAAGGCGCTTGGCGCGCCGGACGCCATCGCCGCCGGCTATGAAAAGAAACTGACGCCAGAGACCCGCGCACTCGCGCAGGCCTATGCGGATGGGATTAATCTCTACTGCGCCGAAGAAAAATCACGCTGCGCGCCCGGGGCCGCGCCTGCGACGGCGCATGATATTGTCGCCGGGTTTGCGACCCGTACGCCGTTCTTTTATGGCCTTGATGAACAGCTGACCGCCGTATTCGAAGGTGAAGTGGAAATCGCCGACGCGGCTGTCAAAACCCGCGAGGCGTTTTTCAATATTCCACGCGCCTTTGAAATCGGATCGAACGCCATGGCGGTGGCGCCGTCACGGTCGGCTGACGGCCACACCAGACTGATGGTCAATTCCCACCAACCCTATACTGGGCCTGTCGCCTGGTACGAAGCGCGGGTGAAATCCGGTGAAGGCTGGGACATGATCGGCGGAGTCTTTCCCGGCTCGCCGGTGATCCTTCACGGCGCGGGGCCCGATCTTGGCTGGGCGTTTACTGTCAACAAGCCGGACCTTGTGGATGTCTACAAGCTGGAAACCGACAAACCGAAAAAACCGGCGCGGTATCGCTTTGACGGCGAATGGCGCGATTTCGAGGTGAAGCCGGTGAAATTCCGGGTGAAACTCTGGGGGCCGTTCAGCCTGCCGGTATCGCGAAAGGCGCTTTATTCTGTTCACGGACCGGTTTTTGAAACGGATAATGGTGTTTTCGCGGTGTCTTATGCAGGCGCGGGCGAGATCAGAACGCTAGAGCAGTATTATCGTATGAACCGCGCCACCAATTACCCGGAATGGCGTGCTGCGATGGAGATGCAGGCGATCCCAAGCCTCAATGCGGTCTATGCCGATGGCGACGGGGTGATCGCCTATTATTACAACGCCGCCATTCCGGTGCGCGATGACAGTGTCGACTGGGCGAAAGCCCAGGACGGCGCCGATCCGGCCCTGCTATGGCAGGGGACGCGGAGCCTGAACGATGTGCCACAGGTGGTCATGCCGGCGTCCGGTTATGTGGTGAACGCCAACCACACGCCGTTTCAATCTTCGGCGCCGGAAGATAATCCGGACGTTTCCAATTTCCCTCCTCATTTCGGCGTTGATACCCGCACCACCAATCGGGGCCTGCGCATCCAGGCGCTCTATGGCGGCGATTCTTCGATCACCAGTGAAGAGTTTCTCGCCTACAAACATGATCATTATTACGCTGAGGACTCACGCGTGATGGCGCTGGTGAACGACCTTGTGGCCAACGCGAACCAGGATGAATTTTCCGAAGAGGTTGCGCTTCTGGCTGCGTGGGACGGGGCCGTCGACAAAGACAACCGGTCGGCGGCGTTGGCGATCCTGACGGCGCAGCGGGCGAGGGGCTATCTTCTCAATGATGAGGGCGCGGAAATTCCTGATTACGAGATGGCGCTCCGCACCACTGTTGCCGCCTTACGCGAGAGTTTCGGTCATATCAATCCGACGTGGCAGGAGGTCGTGCGGCTGCAGCGGGGCGAGACTTCACTGGCGCTGAATGGCGGGCCGGACACGCTGCGCGCGGTTTATCCGAACGGATTGGGCGACGAGGGGGTCATGGCCGCGGCAGGCGGCGATACCTATATTCTCTATGCGGACTGGTCCGGCGCCCGTGATGTATCGATCCGGACGATCCATCAGTTTGGCTCTGCGACGCTGGACATCACCTCGCCGCATTATGACGACCAGGCGCCAATTTTCGCTGCGGAAGACTGGAAGTCGCCGCCGATGGAGCTGGAGGCGGTCCTTGCCGAGGCGACAGCGGATTACAGGGTGGTGGAAGCCAGCAGGACTGATTAATAATCGAGCAAGCGTTCGTTCAGGGCGAATAGCGATCACTCAGAACAATAGCTTGATTTTTAGGTTGATTCATATGTCGTCCGGAACCGGGCGCAATCACCATTCATGCGCAGAGATCTTCAGGCTGGTCCCGTTGCGTGTTGATCAATCCACTTGCGAATGCGTTGCTTTCGGGCTGGCGTCGCCGTCCGCGTTGCGCCCGCAACCATATCTGTCAGCGGCACAGCGGCTAAAGCATTCCGATAGATAGTTTCGGCGCGTTGGAATGCTGCGGCGATATCGCAAGGGCCAGAGCACTCGGCCGGTGAAGCGCCGCACGGGCCGTTGCGCCGCACTTCAGTGCAACGGAAACTGGGTGTCGTTCCCTCGACGGCAGCGGTGACATCCCAAAGAGAAATAGCGCCTGGCTCCCTGGCAAGCCGATAGCCGCCGGCGACGCCACGCTGCGCCTTGACGATCCCAGCCCGGCTCAACGCTTGCAGCTGTTTGGCAAGATAGGGCGGCGGCACGCCGAGGAAATCCGCCAGCGCCTCTCGCGACAGCGCCCGATCAGGCGGCAACAAGGCCAGCACAGCACAGGCGTGCGCCGTCCATTCGACTCCTTTTCCAATCTTCATCAATAACTCTCTTTACAAGCAATTTTATTTCGGATAAAAAATATCCGTAATTAAGTGGGCGCGCAATAGCTATGCCTGCCGCCTCATAATCAGAGAGGGGCCAAATGCACGTCCCTCCCCAAAGATCGACGGGAAGGCCCCAATGCTCTCAGAAAACCGGCTCCCAAACAGTCCAATCCTGACTTTGGCTGCACGCGTGCTCTTCACGTCGATCTTTGGGGAGGGACGTGCATTTGGCCCCTCTCTGATTATGAGGCGGCAG
>JBCBSY010000211.1:0-4566 GCA_039818925.1 Pseudomonadota bacterium
ATACTGGCTGCTTTTGATGGTTATGACACGCGCGCCAGTCTCTATCTGGCGGCTTTGGCTCTTGTTGCTGCTGTAGCGTCACTCTCGGCCATAAGAGCACTTGACCCTATCGCGTGTGCTTTGTGCGCAATCGCCGTTATTTTTGCTTTCACCGCTTTGAATTTTCCTTCTGCCTTTATGGATAACGGGGTTTACGCTCTCGGCATATTGTTAGCTGCACCGCTTGCAGCCAGAATATTCCCCCTTGGTTTTAGCGACGCTTTGACTAATGGCGCATCAGTAGAATCTACGGAATTGATACTTGAGGACGGTTTGGCAGTCGCCTACCGTTCAATCGTCAGTATCCATAGTGCAGGCAATTATGTTGAAATTAACACCAGTGACGGAGGTGAAATCCTTGCCCGTGATACGTTGTCAAATATTTCCAAAATCGCCGACGGCAAGCTATTGCGCATACACCGTTCTTGGATCGTCAATCCTTTGATCGCAAGGCAGGTGAAGGCTAAAACCGGCAGCCGCTACTTCCTTGAATTGAAAAACGGACAAGAGTTGCCGGTCAGTCGGAGTTCTGTGTCAGATGTCCGCAAAAGGCTTAACAGCTAAATCGCCGCTCTATGAGCGCCGTCCCAGCCTTCGGGCAGGCCGCTTTCGCGAAACTTTTTGATGCGCTCTTCATAAATGTCGAACAACGCAATTTTCGCGCCCGGGGACGCTTTGGCTTTTTCCAGATGACTTTGCGCCGCCGCCATGTCGCCGGCGCGATAGGATGACAGTAGTTGCCTGTGGACGTCGTCAAGCGCACGAAACGCTTTCGACGACTTGATAAACGGATTGCCGATCAACGCATAAATGCTGACGGGCCGGTCCTCGCCGCGCAGCTTCAGCTTATCAAGCTCAAGATAGGCGAAGTGATGATGCGTTTCCTTGTAAACTGACTCATCGCAGATCATCGCCGGGCCGTAGAATTCAGACTGACTGCGCAGAAACGCTGCGCGGTCGACGGCCGGGCCAACCGCCGAATAGCGGTTGTTGCGACCATGTCCCATCGGGCCGACGAAACAAGGGCCGGCGGCGACCCCGATCGCCAGGTGAATTTGCAGGTTGCGCGTCCGGCTAGAGGCTTCAAGACTGGCGTTCACCTTGTCCATGCTCTCGATCAGGCGCAGCGCTGCGGCGCAGCCGGCCTGAACATGATCGGCCGCCTCGAGCGGCGCATTAAAATAAGCGAACAAACGGCCCCCTTCGGCCTGATCGGCGACGCCGCCCGCGTCAATGATGGTCTGACGCAAGTCGAGCGATGCAGCAGCGAGCAGCTTGGTTACATCGTCGGGAAGGTTTTCCATCGTGCGCAAATCTTCGTCGGCGATACGCAGTTCACAGGCGAGCACGGTGATGTCACGGCGGGCGCCCTGAAGAATATTGCTGGCCGAATCGTCGCGCAGTTTTTTCATGGCCGGTTCCGGCAAGGTGTCATGAAACGAGCCGCGCAGATTGTCGTCGCGCAGAACACCGCCAATCGAGCGGCCGCCGGCAACCGACAAAGCGCCCAAAAAGAGCGCCAACGCAGGCGGCAACGGATTGAGCAACAGCCCGCCAAATGCAAACGCGCTGTATGCGCCAATCAGCAACAACAGCGACAACAGCGTCGCAAACCCGGCGGCTTTCCAGAATTCAAGGCGTTGCGCCGTCATCACTGCAGCCGCGCCAAACACCATCACCGCAAGCGCTTCAAGGTAACCGGACCAGCCTGGACGTCTGGGCGCTTCGCCAGAAAGGATCTGCGCCGCCGCAAGAGCATGGGCGCCAACCGGCGCCATGGCTCCGCGCGCTGTGCGCACCGGAACGCCAAGCTCCGTATCGAGACCAATCAGCACGACTGTGTCTCTCAGCTGTGAGTTTGATCCGGGGACGAGCGCCGGGGCGCCGTTGAACCCGGATAACAAACGCGAAGCGGATGTGGAGGGGACGGCGATATTTTTTGGAAAATAAAGCCTTAGGGCGGCGGATTGCGAAACCGGCAGGTCGCGGGCGCCCAGACTCAGGCCTTCGACGGTCCGCCCTTGCGTGCTTGCTGCTGACGCGTTTGGCGTTGCGGAAATGGTGTCGGCGTCTGCGGCGGCGAGGCGCGCGGCTTCCAAGGCGATCGCCGGGGCAGGCGCGCCATCAAGCGACCAGAGGAGCGGCGCGCGGCGCAGCACGCCGTCTTTGTCCGGTGTCAGCGCGGAGACTGCCGGTTGCGCCGCATCCGCGAGCGCCGGATTGATTTCGTAAAAATATCGCGCTGATGGCAGCGCCAGAAAATCGGTGTTCCGCCCACCCGTCTGAAGCCAGGAAGCGCCCTGTACATCCGTGCGTCGCAACGAGGCGGGTCGGTTCGGGTCGACGGCGGTGGCGGCCGAAACGCCGACCGCTCCAGCAACCGTCATGAAGCTTTCGGCCAACCGCTCATCCGTGCGGGGCAACAGGGCAAGTTGCTGCGCAAGGGTTTCGTCGCGGGCGCCGGTTAACCAGAATTCGCCGATGGTCTCCGGCGACAGGGGATCAGGGGCGTCAACCGCCTCGGTCAGGATCACGCCTTTGGCGCCGGCGGCCCCGGCCGCCTCAACAACGTTGGCGATCACGGTCCGCGGCCAGGGCCATGGTCCCACGGCTTCAACGCTCTCCCGGTCGATCAGCACCAGGTGGAAGTTTTCCACAGACTCGCCTTCGGCTGTGTCAAACCGTTGAAAATAATCAAAAAGCCGCTCGCGCGAGATTGCGTCCGGCGAGTGCGCGCCGGCCAGGGTGAAAATCGCGATCATCGCCAGCGCGCCCGTCACCAGCAGGAGCGGGAGCGCGGACAGCCACTGAAAAGGCTTTGAAAACATGCGTTTGGTCAAGAAAGACCCCTTTAACTGACGCGACTTTTGGAAACCAATCGCCAAAGGCGCTTGTTACCTCGCATTCAGGATGAATTTATTATCCTGCGTTAAGCTATAACACTGCAAGGGGCGGGCCGTGGCGTTGTCTCCTTTAAGAAAGAATTAACCATGACGGATTCGGCGGCGACTTTCGATATTGATATGTCACAGGGCATCTTAAAACTCGCGCCCCAGGGGGACTGGCGCGCGCGGTTTTTGGGCGATCTCGACGAGCGGTTGCGCGATTTCGCAGATGATTCGGTCGGGCGCGATCTGATTATCGACATGGGCGACGTTCAGCGTCTCGATACTGTCGGGGCGATGATGCTGCAGCGGACGCTGCATGCCTGTCAAAGCCGGACAGAGGCGTCGGGCTTTGTCCGTGCGTCCGACGCGCACGCCTCGCTGCTCGATCAGATCGAAAGCCACCTCGCGCCGTGTCATGTCGAACCGCTGCATGGCAACGCCTTTGTGGCGGTGTTGCGCCGTCTCGGGATGGGCGCTTGGGACGCCATCCTTGCTGGCCAGGCGCTGTTGAGCTTCATTGGAGAAACCCTCGCGACGGCGGCGCGTGCGATCACCGATCCGCGCCGCATCCGCTGGACGTCCACCGTACATCACATGGAAGAGGCCGGACTTAACGCCATCCCCATCATCGGCTTGATGTCGTTTCTGATCGGCGCCGTCGTCGCTTTCATGGGGGCAAAAATCCTGAGCCTGTTTAACGCCGACATCTTCACCGTCGAACTTGTGGGCATATCGGTGTTGCGTGAATTCGGGGTGCTGCTCAGCGCCATCTTGATTGCCGGGCGGTCGGGCAGCGCATTTACCGCGCAAATCGGCTCGATGAAAATCCGCGAGGAGATCGACGCCATGCGCGTGCTGGGCCTTGATCCGATTGAAACGCTGGTGCTGCCGCGCGTGGCGGCGCTGGTGATCATGCTGCTGATCACGACGCTGCTGTCGTTTGGCATTCGCGAATCGGCGCGTGCCAACAACATCATGGTGGCGATCAAGGTAACGGTGGTGGTGCTGTTCATCGTCGTGGGTGTGCGCCATGTGCAGCCGGCCAACTGGCAGCCGTTCATGCCGTTCGGCATGGAAGGCGTGTTTGGCG
The DNA here is from genome assembly GCA_039818925.1 of Pseudomonadota bacterium. Taxonomy (GTDB): domain Bacteria; phylum Pseudomonadota; class Alphaproteobacteria; order Caulobacterales; family Parvularculaceae; genus Hyphococcus. The sequence continues at coordinate 4,018 of JBCBSY010000211.1, forward strand.
CGGCGGCCATCGTGTTCTTCGCTTTCATCGGCTTCGATGCGGTGACGTCCGCGGCCGAAGAGGTGCGCAATCCCAAGCGCGACTTGCCGATCGGCATCATCGGTTCACTGGCGGTCTGCACGATTCTCTATGTACTGGTGGCCGCCATCATGACGGGCATCGTGCCGTTCGCGAAGTTTGCAGGCGTGGATCACCCCGTGTCGCTGGCGCTGCAAGTGGCCGGCGAAAGCTGGGTGGCAGGCTTTGTTGATCTGGGCGCCATCATTGGCATGACCACGGTGATCCTGGTGATGGCGTATGGCCAGACTCGCATCATCTTCGCGATGTCGCGCGACGGTCTGCTGCCCAAGCGCCTGTCGCACATTCATCCGCGCTACGCGACGCCGTTCCTGAACACCTGGGTGGTCGGCATCGTCTTCGCGGTGATCGCCGCATTCGTGCCGCTGAACGTGTTGGCTGAGCTGATCAACATCGGAACGCTGGCAGCGTTCTCGCTGATTGCCGTTGCCGTGCTGGTGCTGCGCCGTACCCGTCCAGACCTTCATCGCG
>JBCBSY010000212.1:0-4545 GCA_039818925.1 Pseudomonadota bacterium
CGGCGAAGCCGGATGCGGCCAAGTCAGAACCGCCGGAAGACAAGTCGCTTTACGAGGATTTCGACATGCTGTCGGAGTATCTCACCGATATCAGCGGCAAGAGCCAGGAAGTCTTGCGCGAATTCGCAGCCCGCAATCAGGATGTCCGGCGCATTACGGGCGAAATCCCTGCCGACCCCCTCAATGTCGGCGAGGCCTTCCAGGAGATGCTGAAAGGCCTTTCCGCCGATCCTGGCACCGTGATGCAGCGCCAGTTCAATCTCTGGGGCGATTACGCCAAGCTGATGGCCAACATGTCCCGCCGTATGGCTGGCGAGGAGATCAAACCCGCGATCGAACCCGAGCGGGGTGACAAGCGGTTTGTCCACCCAGCATGGAACGAAAACCTGATGCTGGATTTCGTCAAGCAGTCCTATTTGATAATGGCGCACTGGCTTGAAACCACCATTGCGCAGCTCGACGGAATGGACGAGCACGAAAAGAAAAAGGCGGAATTTTTCACCCGTCAGTTTATTGACGCCTTTGCGCCGTCAAATTTCGCCATGCTCAACCCGGAAGTTGTCGAGGCGACGCTCGAAAGCAAGGGCGAAAACCTCCTCAAGGGCCTGCGCAATCTCCTTGAAGATATTGATCGCGGGCATGGTGAACTGGCGATCCGGCAGGCGGACCTCACCTATTTCAAGCTCGGCGAAAACATCGCCACCACCCCGGGCAAGGTCGTTTTCCAAAATGAGATCTTTCAGCTTATTCAATATACCCCAACCACGCAGAGCGTCGCCAAAACACCGATGCTGATTGTCCCGCCATGGATCAACAAATTTTATATTCTCGACCTTCAACCGCAGAATTCTTTTATTAATTGGCTGGTTGCTCAGGGGCGCACTGTCTTCGTTATGTCCTGGGTGAATCCAGGACCGGAACTGAAAGAAAAAACCTTCGAAGACTATATCACGCAGGGGTTTTTTGAGGCGCTGACCGCCGTTGAAAAAGCAACCGGCGAGAAGAAAGCCGACACGATCGGCTACTGCATCGGCGGCACCATGCTGTCGACGGCGCTTTCGCTAATGGCGAAAAAGGGCGATACCCGCGTCAATTCTGCAACATTTTTCACGGCGCAAGCGGATTTCAAGGAGTCGGGCGATCTTCTCCTGTTTGTCGATGACGAACAGCTTGATGCGATTGAAAAACAAATGGACGCAGCAGGCGGCGTTCTTGAAGGACGCGCCATGGCGACGACGTTCAACATGCTGCGCTCGAATGATCTTATCTGGTCATTTGTCATTGATAATTACCTGAAGGGTAAAGACCCGGCGCGCTTCGATCTCCTGTTCTGGAATTCCGACGCGACGCGCATGCCGAAGAAAGTTCATCTTTTCTACCTGCGCGAGTTCTATCAGTATAACCGCCTCGCCAAAGGCGAGATGGTGATGCAAGGGGAAACACTCGACCTTGGCGAGGTCGATATTCCGATTTTCATGCAAGCCGGAGAAACCGATCACATTGCGCCGCATAATTCCGTCTACAGAACAGCAAGACTCTTTGCCTCAAATAGCAACAAAAAAGTGCAATACATGCTGGCGGGCTCCGGTCACATTGCAGGCGTCGTCAATCATCCGGACAAGCACAAATATCACCACTCAACCAACACGGCCCTGCCGGAAAGCCTCGATGAATGGAAAGCCAAGGCCGAGCGCCATGCCGGCTCGTGGTGGCCTTATTGGATTGAATGGCTGAACCAGGTCAGTCCCGGCGAAACAGCGGCGCGCACGCCAGGCGATGGCCAGCTCCCTGTCATTGAGGATGCGCCGGGCAGCTATGTGAAAGTCAAGGCGTGATTAACTTTTCGTTAACTATATCGAATCACCTTTGGGGAAAAATAAAATCGGGGGCGGTTATGAGCCGGATGGATGTAACGACGCAGGAACTTTTCCTGCGGCTCGGAACGACGTCGCAATCGCGCAGCGCACGCGCTGACGCGCTTTTTCGTCGATTGCGCACTGCGGAGCAGGTAAAGCTCTCAGAAGACTTGTTGAAGACGCCGCGCAAACTCGCCGTTTCAGGCGATGTCAGCGCACAGTCGGAAAAATCAGTAGCGCCATCCTCAAAATAAGATCCGCACCCCATTCAGCAGTCTGCCGCTACAGTTAATCTGTGCCTGGACTATCCATCATGAGTTTCTTGCGGACCCGGAAGTGAAAAGGCGGCGCCGAGAACGCAGCGCCGCCATTTCCCGTTTAGAACCAAAACCTACTGAGCGCTATCGCGCGCCAGCTGATCAAGAAGACGAACGCTGTAGCCCGAGGCGCCCAACGGACGCGTCGGCTCCGCTTCGCTGCGCCAGTCGACGCCCGCAATGTCGAGATGCGCCCAGGGCGTTTCTTCCTTGACAAAAGTCCCGATGAAGGCCGCGCCCGTGCTCGCACCCGGCGCGCCGGTATCGGCATTCTTCACATCGGCAATCACAGACTTGATCTGCTTGTCATGGTTGGGATGCAGCGGCAAACGCCACACATCTTCGTTTGCGTTCTTCGCGGCTTCTTTCACGCGTGTGGCAATGGCGTCGTCACGGGCGAACAGCCCGCCATATTCATCACCAAGCGCCCGGCCGACAGATCCCGTCAAGGTCGCCACATCGACCAGGAGGCTCGGATTGTACTGCTCCTGCGCGTACCAGATCGCGTCAGACAGAACCAGCCGGCCTTCCGCGTCCGTGGACATGATCTCAACGGTTTTGCCGGACATGGTGCGCACCACGTCGCCCGGACGTTGCGCGCCGCCATCGGGCATGTTTTCCGCAAGGGCGGCAACTGCGATGACATTCACCGGCGCACGGGACTTCGCTAGCGACATAACGGCGCCCATGACGGCGGCGGCGCCGGTCATGTCGGCTTTCATCATCCACATGCCGCTATTTGGCTTGATCGAAATGCCGCCTGTGTCGAAGGTGATGCCCTTTCCGGCATAGACAATCGGCGCCTCGCCAGCTTCGCCGCCATTATAGCGGGCGATCATCATACGCGGCGGCCGAACGCTGCCTTGCCCGACGCCGAGAAGGGCGCCCATGCCGAGCCGGTTCATCGCACGCTCATCAAGAACGGAAATGCTGACATTTGACGCGCCTTGAAAGCCAGCCCGCGCACGGCGGACAAATTCCTCCGGGTAAAGGTTGTTGGGAGGCTCAGATTGCATGTTCCGGGTCCAGATGACAGCGTCAGCCAGATGGCGTTCGCCATTGTCGAATTGGGCGCTCACGGCGGCTGCGTTGCTGGTGACAAACACCAGATCGCCAGTCGCCGGCGCAGCATCGGACTTGTAAACATCAAAACTGTATTGACCGAGCATGGCGCCCATGGCGGCGTCTCTCAGGTTGTTGCTGCTCGCGTCAGGCGCAAAAATCGCAACGCCGTCCGCCTTGCTGGACTTCGCCATGCCAGCTGCGCGGCCGCCGAAATCTTCCCAGTCGCGCCGGACCATCTCCTCGGCGCCAATGCCCAGGAGATGGATTTCGCCGAAACGCTCGGCCCCTGAGATGAAGCTGGCGGTTGCTCCCGCTCCGCCTTCAAAGCCCGTGCGTTCGATCGCCCGTTCAATATTTGCAGTGGTCGCGGCGCCGATGACACTTGTCACAGCCTCCGGCAATTGCGCATCTCGCATCGCGACGATCACCGCATGATCCGCCGACGCTGTTTCAGCGAACCCGATGCTGCGTTGCGCAAACGCCGCCGGCGACGCCACAACCATCGCCATCAAAAGAAACATGAACCGCATAAAAGTCCTCTCTATTCGCAATAATTCAAAAACTAGATAAAGGTTTAGGCGACAAGGGCAATCGCCGTCCAGCCGATGAAGAGAAATCAAATGACGCATTCGACTCACGCCTATCATACCGATCCGCGTAATGACGAGATTGTGATCGACGTCAATGGAACGCTGACCCCGCGCGCCGAAGCGAAAGTGTCCGTATTCGACTCAGGATTTGTACTCGGCGATGGCGTCTGGGAAGGGCTTCGCGTTTATCCGGGGCCGGACGGCAAAGGCGTCATCGCTTTTCTGGACCGCCATCTGAAGCGCCTTTTTGAGGGGGCAAAGACGCTCGACTATGAGTTGCCGGTCACCAAAAGCGAACTTGCAGAGCGGCTCTACGCCTGTCTCGACGCCAACGCCGCCCATGACGGCGTGCATATTCGCCTGATGACGACGCGCGGCGTCAAATCGACCCCCTATCAGGACCCGCGCGCAACCATCACGCCCGCGACAATTGTCATCATCCCGGAATTCAAACGCCCGCTTCCCGAAACCGCAACCAACGGCAAACGCCTATTCACCGTCCACGTCCGACGTGGCTACCCAGACGTTCAGGACCAGAAGTTAAACTCGCATTCGAAACTCAACTGCATTATGGCGTGTATTCAGGCGGCAAAGGCCGGCGCCGACGAAGCGCTGATGCTTGATCCGCGCGGCTTCGTCGCCAGCTGCAATTCGACAAACTTCTTTATCGTCAGGGACCGTGAACTCTGGACGTCGACTGGGTCTTTCTCCTTCAAG
>JBCBSY010000213.1:0-4537 GCA_039818925.1 Pseudomonadota bacterium
TCCGACGGCCTGCCGGTGGGCGCGGTCTCCGGCTTCTGCAATATGCTTTATAAGCTGCTGACGGATATGCAGGACGAGCATGATCCAACCCATTTCGCTGTCATTTTCGATTACTCCTCAAAGACCTTTCGAAACGAAATTTATTCTGAGTACAAAGCAAACCGGCCCGAGCCTCCCGAGGACCTTGTTCCGCAGTTTTCTCTGGTACGAGACGCGACGCGCGCATTCAATGTCCCTTGCATAGAGCAGGAAGGCTATGAAGCCGACGATCTGATCGCAACCTACGCGGCCGAGGTCGAGGCGGCGGGCGGTGAAGTTGTAATTATCTCATCGGACAAAGATCTGATGCAGCTTGTCTCCGACAAGGTCTCGATGTTCGACACGATGAAAAACAAAAAGATCGGTCCGGATGAAGTGGTTGAAAAATTCGGCATGGGCCCGGAACATGTTGTCGACATTCAGGCGCTTGCAGGCGATTCGACGGACAACGTGCCTGGTGTGCCGGGGATTGGCGTCAAGACGGCGGCGCAGTTGATCACCGAATATGGCGATCTGGAAACGCTTCTGAACCGGGCTGAGGAGATCAAGCAAAAAAAACGCCGTGAGAACCTGATCGAATTCGCTGAACAGGCGCGAATTTCAAAACAGCTTGTCACGTTGAAGAAAGATACGCCCGTCAAAGAAAAGCCGGAAAGCTTTGCGGTGCGTGCGATCGACAAGGCGATGCTTGTCAGTTTCCTGAAAAAGATGGAATTCAATACGCTGACGCGCCGGGTTGACGCCGACCTTGGAGGCGGGCCCGCCGTGATCGACCCCGCAACGGCGCCGCAGGATGACGGCAAGGCGCATTATGAGACGGTGTTCGATGAAAAGGCGCTGAAAGCTTGGATTGATGAAGCCTATGAGCGCGGCTTAGTGGCCGTCGATACGGAAACCGACAGCCTTGATGCGATGCAGGCCAATCTTGTGGGCGTGTCGCTGGCGACGAGAGCGGGACGCGCCTGTTACATTCCGCTTGGCCACGGCGCCGAAGGGCTGGCGCTCGACGATGAAGACGCAGGCAAGCAGATGCCGCTTGAGAAAGCGCTGAAGCTTTTAAGGCCGATGCTGGAAGATGAGAGCGTTCTCAAGGTCGGTCAGAACCTGAAATATGATGCGCTTGTTATGACGCGCTACGGCGTCGCGATTGCGCCTTTCGACGACACGATGCTGATGTCGTATGCGCTTGATTGCGGCAAGGGCGGGCATGGCATGGACGAGTTGGCGAAACGCCATCTTGACTACGAGACCATCAAGTTTTCCGATCTGGCGGGCACGGGAAAGAAGGCCAAAACGTTTGATCAGATTGCGATCAAGGATGCGGCGACTTATGCGGCGGAGGATGCGGATATCACGCTGCGCCTGCATGAACGTTTAAAACCCCGCCTCGCCGCAGAGGGTAAGACGGTCGTCTATGAAACGCTGGAGCGTCCGCTGTCGCCTGTTATCGTCGCTATGGAGCGCGAAGGGGTGAAAGTCGACAAAGCCGTGTTGTCACGCCTGTCGTCAGACTTCGCCCAGCGCATGGCGGCGGCGGAGGCGCAAGCGCATGAGCTTGCCGGCGAGGAATTCAATTTGGGCTCGCCAAAACAGATTTCCGAAATTCTTTTCGGGAAGCTCGGGCTTCCCGGCGGTCGCAAAACTGCAAAAGGCGCCTGGTCAACCAAGGCGGATGTGCTGGAAGAACTGGCTGCGGGCGGCCACGACCTGCCGCAAGTTTTGCTAGAATGGCGCGGGCTCTCAAAGCTGAAAAGCACCTATACGGACGCGTTGCCCGGGGATATTAATCCTGAAACCGGACGTGTTCACACCTCCTACCATATGGCGTCGACCACGACCGGCCGGCTTTCGTCCAATGATCCAAACTTGCAGAACATTCCTATCCGTACGGAAGACGGGCGCAAAATCCGAAAAGCGTTCGTGCATGAAAAAGGCAACGTATTGATCTCAGCTGATTACAGTCAGATCGAGCTGCGCCTCGTCGCCCATATCGCGGACTTGAAATCGATGAAGCAGGCGTTTGCGGACGGTGTTGATATTCATGCGCTTACAGCGTCGGAGATGTTTGACGTGCCCGTCAAGGATATGGACCCGATGATCCGCCGCCGGGCGAAGGCGATCAATTTCGGGATCATTTATGGCATTTCCGCATTCGGGTTGGCTAATCAGTTGGGCATTTCACGAAGTGAAGCCAAGGAATACATTGACGCCTACTTTGAGAAATTTCCGGGTATTCGTCAGTATATGGATGACACGATCGCATCGGTGAAATCACAAGGATATGTGGAGACGATCTTCGGCAGGCGTACTTATGTGGGCGGGATCAATGACAAGAATCCGGCCATGCGCGGCTATTCAGAACGCCAGGCGATCAATGCCCCAATTCAAGGGGCGGCGGCTGACGTTATTCGCCGCGCGATGATCCGGATGCCGGCGGCGCTGAACAAAGCTGGCCTGACGTCCAAAATGCTGTTGCAGGTTCACGACGAACTGATTTTTGAGTGCCCCAAGGGCGAGGCCGACAAGACCTGTGAAACGGTTGCAAAAATCATGATCGATGCGCCAAACCCGGCGGTGACGTTATCGGTGCCGCTGGAGGTTGAGGCCCGCGCCGGCAAGAACTGGGACGAGGCACATTAGGCGCAACTATGTTGCTAAAACCGGCAGCTTTCCGGGGAGCCAGCCGCCAGGAAAAACGCCAGACGCGGATCCCCGGAAAACTTTTCGCTGTCGGCCCATAGCGGCGTTGGCTCCATGGCTCTATTGAAACTCGGCCCCACGAGATCCCGGGCGTAGCTATTGTGAAAATAGACGCATCGCCGCGCATCTACGAAAGCTCTCGCCGCCTCTCCCGCTTTCTCCACTGTCCGATCATCAGCCGCCATGACATGAGCGCCGTTGGCTTCGGCTGGCAGAAAGCTCAACGGGCTTGCGGTAATCACCAACGCGCCCGATGCAATCGGCGCCGAAATATCGCGAGCGCGGTCAAGCTGTTCAAAGCGGGTGCGTTCATGGGTGACTTCTTCATAGAAGTTCACGGCTAAGCCATAGGCGAGTGCAAACAACGAAAGGCTCACGGCGGCGGAACACCGATATGCGGAAGGCCGCCGCGAAATAGCGGCCAAGGCGATCAAGAGCGCCGCTGCGATCACCCATTGTGGATACAACGCTGCAGGCGCCAGGAACCGTTCGTTCGCCTGACCTATCTCCTGCAGGCCGATATGGAGGATGCTAGCGCCGACAAGCATCATCAACAGCATTTGCCGGGTGGGGCGTGTGTCGCGCATAATCTCAGCGAGGCCAGCCGCTGCGAGGATTGCAAGGAACGGAAGCGCGGGAAAGAAGTACCGCATATTGTAGCTGCCGCCGCCATGCCAATGGTTGAGAGCGTAGAAAGCGACCGGCGCGGCGATCGACAACAGGCACAAGCTGACGGCTTGAATTTGCCGACCTCGAAAAAATCCCAAGAGCGGTAAAAGGATCAAGGGCGCCCAGGGCAGACTTTGAATAAGCGCCTTTTTCGGATAGCCCCAGAACAGAAGATGCCCATATTCATTGCGCTCAACGCCGGCCTGGACATAGGCATCATGCGCTTGCAGGTTAAACACGAGTACATAAACGCCCGTCATCATGCGCCAGAGAAGCACTCCGGCGGGAGACATAAAGAGCCCCACGGCGCAGAGCCCGATTATGACCGTCAAATGCGCTTTTTTATTGCGCAGCATCGTCCAGACAACTGGCAGATTAACGGACCAGGCAACAGCCATAAGGGAGCCCATTGCGATAAAAAGAAGCGTATACTGATCAGTAGAATCCAATCCGCCGGCGCCGCGTCCGTATGAGAACGGAGTAAATGCGCCAAACTTTTGCGCATTAAGCCAGGCGGCTAATAGTAGTCCAGGCGCTGTCCCCAGGATAAGAAATAGCGGTGAAATGCGGTCGCGGGGGAGAGAAAATAGCCGCATCCAAAAAAACAAAACCAAACCGACGAGAAAGACGTCAAGCCGAATGTTGACGCCCGCGCCGATTAAAAGTCCTGCGAGAGCGCAATAGAGCCAGCGTTGTTGACGCTGTTCTTGGAAATAAGCGATCAAAGCGAAATAGGCCGCTGCAAGCCATACGGCCAACGCAAGCATGTGCGGCCAAATGCCAAAGGCATAAACTGGGGCGAAGGTTGCAATCGCAAATATCGTCGCTGCCCATTTAGCAACTTTTTGGCCGTAAAAACGTTGAGTAATTTTCGACACGAGCCAGATTGAGGCGACGAAGCTAAGCGCGTTCATCAGCATCAATCCTTGGACGCCAAACACTATGTAGAAAGGCGCGGCGAGCAAAGCATAGCCGCTGGGATACTGTGGATAGGCCTTTCCGTCTTGCACCACAGTTAAAAATTTGGTCAATGCGGGCGCGCCTTCAACGCCGCCATTTTCCGCAATGTGCAACGCGCCATTGGAAGCCATGGCGGCCGCCATATCGTGATAAATACCGCCATCAAGAA
>JBCBSY010000214.1:0-4496 GCA_039818925.1 Pseudomonadota bacterium
TCCCTTTGCTTTCGCTGAACTTTTTTCTGTTCTCAATATATCGGTTCAAGCTCCCTTGCCGCAAATCAAGATCAATCGCACCCACTTTCCTGCCGGATCGTAAAAGCGCGACAATCAAATGCATCGCCGTCGTTGATTTGCCTGAGCCGCCCTTTTCATTTCCAAGAACAATTACATGAGTCATAGGGGCCGCCTGTTTCGGCCGGAAAGGCCAATTTCCATCTTTTTTGCTTACACAAGGGAAACCATCCCCGCTTAATTTCGTTCATGAGACGATTCTGGGGCCTATGGCGATAGTGAAACCATCCCGCTTGAGGGCGGTCCTGATCCAGGGCTTGCTCCTCGCCTTCTCCATAACCGCCGCCAAGGCGGATATGGGTTTGGCGCCACTACGGCACATTCTTTCCCCGCAGCAACCAACCGCCGAATTCACGGTTTCCAACCCCTCAGACCGCATCATTGACGGACGGGTTTCCTGGATCGATCTGGCGGCCAACGAGACAGGCTATGAGACAGCTCCGGCGCAATTGCGCGCACGTCTGAGCGCGGCGCCATATCTTGTTTTGTCGCCGGCCCAGTTTCGATTGAAGCCCGGCGCCCGCCAGACCATTACCGTTAAAATCAAAAAAGGCGCGCGCATTCCCAAAGGCGAACGGCGCTCGCATCTGCTGATCGAAACGGAAGCTTCGCGCACGCCCATCCGCAAGGCCAGCAATCCCGGTCTGCAAGTCGATGTAGGGCTCGGCATCTCGGCGCCGGTCCTGTTGCGCAACAAAGGCAAGGCCGATGCAAAGATCGAAAAAGTACGGCTTTTGCGTGACGATGAAGGCCTGTTGATGCTCGAGACGCAGATTGCGCCGAAAGGCGATTGGTCAAGCTACGGACGGCTTGTCGTTACCTTTATTCCTGACGACGGAGAAAGAGAATTGCTGGGCGTGCGCAATAATGTTGCGGGCTTTACCGACGCGCAATCGCGTAAAGTGACGATTCCCTTCGGATTTGTATCGCTGAACGCTGGCGAACTGACCGTCAGATATGAAGGCGCGGCGGAATTTGAGGGAATGGTCTTTGACGAACGCGCCTATGACATCGCGCCTCCGGAAGACAGCTAACCGCCGTTTTCTCCAAACGATAAACGCTCGCCCTCGAAACTTGCGACCGAACAGAAGAGCCCGTTGGACTTGAGCTGGGCGCACAGCGCGGCGGCTTTTTCCTGCGAGGCAAAACCGCCGCCGATGAGACGAAGAAACACGCCCTTATCCCTTACCGTCACGCTTTCAACGCGAGGCTCCAGCAGTCCAAGCTCATCAGGGTTTTCTCGCTGCAACTGACGCCATCCGGCGCGCGCCTCATCAATGCCGCGATAGGAAGCGAGATGCACGCCAAACAAGACACTCTCCATCTCAATGTCGCCTTCGGCTTCATTTTCAAAAACCGTTTCGTCAGAGACAAAAGTCGGCTGCACGAGACGTGGTGCGGTTTCGACCGGCACATCCGTTTGCGCAAGCGCTGGCGCGTCGGCGTCATCGACCACCGCGTTTGGCCGCGGCGCCGGATCGTCGACGTAATAGTCCGGCTTCGACGGCAACGCCGGTTCGCCTTCAGACGCGAGTTGCTCAGCCCCGGATAAGTCCGTTGCGGCAAGTTCATCGCGCTCGCGCTTTATGGCGAGCAGCTCGTTTGCGAGCCGGGCATTCTGTGATTTCAGCTTGGCGATTTCCGCCTCAAGCGCTGCAAGCTGGACCGGATCCGCTTGCGTCCCCGCCGCTGCTTGCGGGGCGGGATCGTCTCTCCCGCCGGGAAAGGATGCGCAGGCCGACAAAAACGCAAATACGAAAATAGCGCCGACTTGTTTAATTGGGGGCAAGGGCCGGTTTCTCCCTGAGAATCCAGATTCGCACCCATCATAGTCCGCCGGACCTTGAGGTCCAATCCCCGAACATGCCGCAGGTCAAAAAAAGCTAGCCGGCGGCGCCCGCCGCCTCGTCCCGGCCAAAAGACAATGGTGTGAATTTGAGGTCGCCGCCCGCGGCGTCGCGTTCGATCAGGCCTACGTCATAAAACACCGCCGTGCCGCCCTCTGGCGCGCCAAAGGTAAAAGCGAGGATTTCCTCAACGCCGTCATTGTCAAAATCGGCATTGGCAAGCTCCTGCAGGACCACCGTGAGCGAGTCAGCGCCAATCCGCCATTGATAGCCCTCTTGTTTTTCCACCGTCAGGTCCTCAGCCGGATTGAGTTCACCGAAGCGAATCACCTCGGCAAGAGTCGCGACGCCCTCCACTGAGGGCGATCCATCTATAAAATAGGACCGCTCCGCAGGGCGTGCATCCGCAAGCGCGGCCAGGACGCCGCAGGCGCGAAGGAAATATGCCTCGCGGCGCATATCGCGCGCGGTCATGGCGAACCACCCGTCAAACTGCATTTTCCGATAGTCGCGGCAGGTGACGCTTTCAGCGGATTCAACGGTCATATCCGTCGGGTGAGTCATGGTCATGGCGACCGGCTGACCGCTGAGATCCGCAACAGGCGCGTTCGCAAGCGCACGCAGCGCGTCCCGGCTAAAACACTGTGCGTCGACGCCTTCAAAAAAAACGAGATCGCTTTTGAGACAAACAACAACTTCGTCCGAGGGATCGGATGTGCTTAAGTCTTTGTCTTCTCCGACGCCAAAGGGCTGCGTCACTGCTGCGACCATTGCCGCGCCAGCGGCGCCGGCTCCCACTACCATCGTTCGTATTGCAACCATTACAACAATCCCAATTCCGCCAGCTCACGCCCTAGCTCCGGCGGCGGCGCCTTGCGGCCCCGCGTATTCAAGTCGCGCGGCGCGTCTTCGGCAGCCAAATAGCGCCAACCCTGAAACGCCCGCCTCGGCTGCGCCTCCGTCAACACATAGTCAGGGTCAAGAAGAATAGCGGTGCGCTCAATGCCGTCCTGACCGGTTCTTTTTTCGAACCCTATAATCTCCTGACGCAACTGGATCATGCCCTTGATCACCCAGTAAATCGAGCCGCCCTCAAGCAGTTCCGCCTCTCGGCGCGGATGCATACGCGTTACATGGTCGTGCACGCGTCCCAATCCGGCGGTTTTGTTGTGCTTGCTGCGTTTTTTGATCCACGCAATCAGGTCGTCCACGCTGCCCGCGCCCGCCGACAGTTTTACAAGGTGTAACGCCATTGCTGTTTCAGCCGCCCGCGAATGCGATCACTCTGCGACTCGCATTTGCGCCAGATCGCGTGCCCGCTGGCGTTTCAGATCGTGGCGAGCCGCGCGCTTCACAAGAATGTAAAGGATGAAATAGGACATCGCGGCCCCGATGCCGGCAAGCCAGATTGGAAGGTTCTCAAAAATCGTCGCAAAGCGGTCATAGGTCAGGCCCATGGCCTCCGCAATGCCCGGCGCTTCCTGCCCTAACAAAAGAACGGCGCCCACACCCGTCATTGCAAAAGCCAGCAACCCAGCAAGCAGCGCCCCAACAGTGATGCCCATATCCGCGCGCTCTTCCGCTTTGGAGATGATCATCTTTGAGGGATCGCCAGACAAGGCCTGGGTCGCGGCAAAAAGCGCGCGCGTGCGGGCGGCGCGTTCTTCAGGCGAGAGTGATTTTTTCTCGTCGGATTTATATTCATCAAAATCAACCAACGGCGATGCATTCGCCACGCGGTCGGAAACGAAGGCCGGCTCGCATTCTGATGCAGGATGAACATCCGAGGTCGGAACGACGAGCGCCGCATCCGTCGGCATCAGGAACAAAGACTTCTCCGCCGCACGGCGGCGCACCAGCCCGTCAAGGGTGGTCAATTCGTTGTTAACGAATGCCTTGGTCCACAACTCGAAGGCGTCGGCGGCGCCGAGTTTGTCGCCAGCGTTCAGTTTACGGAGCACGGTTGACTGGCGCCAGTTGTCTTCGCCGATATTGAAAATCAGTGAGACGAGCGCGTCATGTTCATTCTGGTTCAGCGGAGCGCGGACGGTGTCGCCAATCAGTTGTTCGATCGGCTGGACATCGTCCTTGAGAAGACGTTCCGCATCGCCCTCGGTAACACTCATGCCATGACGGGCGGAAGAGGTGTGGCCGTAGCCCACCGTCCATTCTTCGGTCGGGGCGTAGTGCGCTGACATCCGCAACCCTTCGTACCCCTTGATGAGATTGAGACCGGTCTCTCCCGTACGCATCAGACCCGTTCGAACCCCTCTCGACCTCGCCCCCAGACAAAGAGAGCTTTATCAGGACGCCTATCCTTCGCGAAACAGACGGATTCGCGACGCCCCCACATATTTACCATTAACGATTCTTACCATGTCACGGCGGAATTGGGTAGACGAAGGGGACCGCAAGGGCGGATTTGGCCCGCTATGGGCGCCGAAACGGCACAGTCTGACCTCGCTTTTGGCAAGGCGGATCCGCACGAAATTTTCCACAAGCACAGGATTATTTTCCTAGGGCTCTGATTTTTATGGGATTTTCCAAGAAAAGACAGATTGCAGGCGCGAG
>JBCBSY010000215.1:0-4491 GCA_039818925.1 Pseudomonadota bacterium
GAACTGCCGCCGCTGAAGACGGAAGTGACTTACGAAAACCCGCGCAAGATCGTCACGTTCAACAATTCGCCTTATGTCGGCTTTGACCGCTCGATTAATCCCTATCGCGGCTGCGAGCATGGCTGCATTTATTGCTTTGCGCGTCCGACCCACGCCTATATGGGCCTGTCGCCGGGGCTCGATTTTGAAACAAAGCTATTTGCGAAACCGTCCGCCCCCAAACTTTTGGAGAAAGAGCTTTCTCATCCGCGCTATGTCCCGCGCGCCATCGCCATGGGCACCAACACCGATCCTTATCAGCCGGTTGAAAGACGCTTTCAGATCATGCGCGGCATTCTCACCGTGTTTTCGCGCTTCAATCACCCGGTGACGATCCTCACCAAGTCGAAACTGATCGCCCGCGATCTTGATATTCTGGGGCCGATGGCGGCGAAGAATCTGACGCGGGCGATGATCTCCATCACCACGCAAGACAAGGCCCTCGCCCGCTCCATGGAGCCGCGCGCGTCAGCGCCCAAATGGCGGTTTGACGCGATCCGCAAGCTTGTGGATGCCGGCGTGACAACCGGCATCATGACCGGGCCGATGATCCCCGGCCTGAATGACGATGAAATGGAAACCATTATGGAAAAAGCCGCCGAATTGGGCGCGAGCTTTTCCGCTTTCACGATCCTGCGCCTGCCGCTTGAGGTCTCGCCGCTGTTTCAGGAATGGCTCGAAGCTTTTGCGCCGAACCGCGCCAGGCGGATCATGCGCCATATCCGCGATATGAATGGGGGGCGCGATTATGATCCGCACTGGTCGCGGGGCCGGGAAATCACGACGCCTTATGCAAAGCTGATCACCCAGCGCAATCGCGCGGCGCGCGCCAAGCTTGGCTTTGACCGCGAGCGCGTTCCCCTTGATCTGTCGCTGTTTCGCGTGCCGGCGGAAACCTCGGGGCAGTTGGATTTATTTGGCTGACGGCGCGGCGCATGGGCTGATGGACTTCGCCGCGCCCTTTTGCCAGACTGCGCGCGACGCAGGGGCGCGTTTAAAATTTGGAGCGTGCGAAAATGTCAACCGTTAGTTATTCCCAACCTTTCATCATACTGTCGGCAGCGTTGGTCTTTACGACTGCATCGTGGGCGGATGACAGGAGAAGCGAAGACGCCGCGCCAGGTCCCGCTGATATTGTCAAATCTTATCACCAGACACTCGAAGCTGGAGACCTTGACGGGTTTACAAAAACCCTCAGTTCACAAATCATCATGTATAATTGCACGGGAAAAGATTACGCCGAATGGCAACCGCATCTGTTTCTGAGTGGCGGTCAGGTTCACGAATGGGCGACATTTTTTGTTAATGAGGCCGGGCCTCATCAGGGCAGCGCGGAGATAGTTGCCGAGACCGAGTACAACGGCTTGTCCATCGTTGTCGCCAGGGGCGACGGCGCAAACAAATTCCGCAGCTGGAGCGATGAAACCAGCGTCTGGCTTGTTGGCAATATCGAGAGCGAATGGAAAATCGCAGGGTTTTGTCTGGTGGATGTTCAAAACCCGAGCGAGGCTCACGCCACTGATTAGCCATGTCGGGTGGGCGAATAAAATAGGGCTCTTACGCCGATTGTTTGGCGAGGTTCAGCGCTCGCCTTCACGCCGGAATCACCCGAGCCTGACCGCTATGAAAAAACCATCCCCAAATTTCGATATCGAAACATCGCTCTGCGGCGGGACCGGATCACTGCAAATCCCCATCGCCGGCATCGACGAGGCGGGGCGCGGTCCCTGGGCCGGGCCGGTGGTCGCCGCAGCGGTCATTCTTGATCCGGAGAATCTGCCGGGCGGGCTCGCCGATTCAAAAACCCTGACGGAAAAACGCCGCGAGATCATCGCCCGGGATATTCGCAACCGCGCGCGGGTCGGCGTCGGCGTCGCCAGCGTCGCGGAGATCGACGAGATCAACATTCTCAAGGCGACATTTCTCGCCATGGCGCGCGCCGAGGCGGCGCTCCCATCCCCGCCGGCGATTTGCATCGTTGACGGATCAATGAAACCAAAACTCGCCGCGCGCACAGAAATGATCGTGAAAGGCGACGCAAAGTCGCTTTCCATCGCCGCCGCCTCGATCATCGCCAAGACAACGCGGGACGAAATGATGCGTGCCCTGGCCGCGGAACACCCCTTTTATGCCTGGGAAAAGAACAAGGGCTATGGCGCGCCCGCCCACCGGGCCGGCCTTGAAACCCATGGCGTCACCGCGCATCACCGCCGAAGCTTCATGCCCATCAGGACGATCCTGGCGCGCAACGCCGCCTAACGTGGCTGCGCGGCCAGTTGTTTTTTCAGATCAGCGTTTTCCGCGCGCAATTTTGCGAACGCTTCCCGCTCCGGCGCCAGCGCGGCTTGCAGCTCTTCATCAGTAAAGCGCGGCGTGATGAATTGCGGGCAGTTCCAGTCAAACGCCGTCACATGAAACAGGAAAAGCCGCTCCACACGGCCTTCGCCCGCAACGCTGAGGCGCGCGGCCAATTCCGGATTGTCCGCCGCTTCCTCGATGCTCGCATGGGCCAGAATTTTCAACCGCGCGCGGTTTGGATAGTCCATGAGGAACAGCGACACCCGGTCGTCATGCTTCAGATTGCCGGTCGAAACATATTGTTTGTTGCCGCGATAGTCGGCCATGCCGAGCGTCGCCGCGTCGATCACTTTCAAGAAGCCTCTGGGGCCACCGCGATGTTGCACATAGGGCCAGCCGGTTTTGGTGACGCTCGCCATGTAAAAACTGTCGCGCGCTGCGATGAACGCCGCCTCCCGCTCGCCAAGACCTTCGGGCGCAGGGCGCGCTGTCATCTTTGCATAGGCGTCTCTAGAACCACGCCGCGTCTGTTCCGCTTTCACATTATCCGTGAACATGATGTCGCCGAAATGCCGCATGGCCTCACATCCTTTTCTGATCGGGATGAAGGTAGTCGTGTCTCGCGCGCGGTCCAGTCACAACATCTTGTGGTTTGCGCACAGGCAACACGCAGGCATGTTAACTTTTTGAATCCGTTAACTCTTTTTTCCACGCCCGACTCTTGACGGCGGAATCTTCGGGACTCAAAGTGCCGCTCCTTGATTTCAACCCGCGCTGCATGAGGGGCGACCATGGCCGCGAAGAAAAAAAGCAAAAAACAAAAAACGCCATTCGGCGACGCCGGAAAATTTCTCGATACGATCATCGCGGGCGATTGCATCGCGGCGATGAAAAAGCTGCCCGATAATTCGGTCGATCTGGTTTTCGCTGACCCGCCCTACAATCTGCAGCTTGGCCAGGGCGATCTGACGCGGCCCGACAATTCACGCGTCGACGGCGTTGACGATGAATGGGACAAGTTCGACTCGTTCAAGGCCTATGACAAATTCACCCGCGACTGGCTCGCCGAGGCGCGGCGCGTTTTAAAACCGCACGGCGCGCTCTGGGTGATCGGCTCCTATCACAACATCTTCCGTGTCGGGACGGCGGTGCAGGATGCGGGGTTCTGGATTTTGAACGACGTGATCTGGCGCAAGTCAAACCCGATGCCGAATTTTCGCGGCACGCGCCTGACCAACGCCCACGAAACGCTGATCTGGGCGGCGAAGTCCGAAAAGTCGAAATACACCTTCAACTATCGGGCGCTGAAAACCGCCAATGACGACCTGCAAATGCGTTCCGACTGGGAATTTCCGATCTGCACCGGCAATGAGCGGATCAAGGATGAAGACGGCGGAAAAACCCATCCGACGCAAAAGCCGGAATCCCTGCTCTATCGCATCCTGATCGGGTCTACGAAGCCCGGCGATGTGGTGCTTGATCCGTTTTTCGGTTCCGGCACGACCGGCGCGGCGGCGAAATATCTCGGCCGGCGCTATATCGGCTGCGAGCGCGACAAGACCTACATCGCGGCGGCGAAAAAGCGCATCGCCCGGGTCAAACCCCTGGGAAGCGACGATCTCAAAACCCAGCCCTCGCCCAAGGCGGCGCCGCGCGTGCCGTTTGGAACCGTGATCGAACACAAACTGCTCAAACCCGGATCGAAGCTTTATTCCCCGCGCGGCAATCACGCGGCGAAGATTCGCGCCGACGGCTCGCTCTATGTCAAGGAAGGCGAGACGGAAATCCAAGGCTCGATCCACAAGGTCGGCGCCGCGATCCAGAACGCCGCCGCCTGCAATGGCTGGACCTATTGGCACTATGAGGAAAAGACCGGCCGTAAGCCGATCGACTTCCTGCGTGATAAAATCCGCAAAGGCATGACGGGGTAGGCAAACGAGCTTGGGATGAGTCTTCGTGAAGACCGCATACTCGCAGAAATACGAGAAATCATCTCAGAAGCCCAAGGTATTGATTCTAGTCAAATCCATCTTGATACGCAGTTGTTTGATGACCTTGGGATCGCCGGCGACGATGCCGACGAAATTTTTCAAGAACTCGACAAACGCTTTACGATTGACTGGAACAATATTCATTTAGGAATCCACTTTGGGA
>JBCBSY010000216.1:0-4484 GCA_039818925.1 Pseudomonadota bacterium
GTTGGCGGGCGTGCCGTGGAGCGAAGCCTTTGATGCGGGCTCATTGATGGGCATCAAGACAGCCGTCAACCACATCAGGGGCCCGAATATCCATCCCAGCATGCGTTCAAGGGTCAGCGGCTCACCGAACACGTCCGGCGCGCCGCCAAGCATAATGTTGATCAGTGCAGCAAAGGCCGTGAAAGCAATCAGTGATGCGATGATGTTGAGATAGAGGCCAAGTCCGTCGGTGACCCCGCGCATAAACGCGTCCATAGCGCTTGCATATTGAAAGTCGTCCGCCGCTGTCGAAGGCGTGGGCGTTTCCCCTTTCGGCGCCGGTATCATCACCTGCGCCATTAAGATTGCTGCGGGCACGGAAATCAGCGACGCCACAATAATATGTCCGAGGACTGATGGTTGTTGTGGCTCGAGCAAGGTTGCGTATAACACCATGACCGAGCCTGCAACGGTGGCGAACCCGCCTGTAATGACAATGAATAATTCAGAACGTGAGATCCGAGACAGAAAAGCACGGATCAGCAAGGGCGCCTCCGTCTGTCCCAAAAATGTATTCGCCGCCGCCGACAGCGCAACAGCGCCGCCGATATTGAAGACACGCGTTAACAAGACCGCAAGGCCGCGTACAAAAAGTTTCAAAATACCAATATGCCAAAGAAGTGCGGAAAGGCCGGAAAAAAAGATCACCAGCGGCAGTGCGCCGAAAGCGAAATTAAACATTGCGCCTTCATTGGTCACTTCAAAAGGCGCATCACCGCCGCCGAGATGCCCGAACACGAAAGATGTGCCCGCTTGCGTCGCCTGCTGCAGCGCCGAGACGACCACGTTGAGGAAGGCCAACGCATCGCGCGCGCCAGGCGTATAGAGCAGCAATAAAGCGATGATCACTTGCGCGGCGATCGTCCAGATGGCGCCAAAGAGCGGAAAGCGCAGTTTCTCTTCGGAAAAAAGCCAGGCAATAAAAACAAAAGCAACAAGGCCGATCGCGCTCTGCCCCCGCAGCCCGATCTCGCCTACTTCAAACGGCAAATCCATGAACCCCTCATCGGTCGCGGCCGAACATCTGCATACTGTCCCCCGCACTCTTTTATGACAGCCGCGACTATGCGCAACAGACGCGGGCTTGTCACTGATTCTGTTCGTCTTCTTTGATACTTGCACGCACCGGCGAGGCGACTATGGTGCGCCGCAACCGCCTGGAGCCGAGAGGAAACGTTCATGCTGCCTGCGCCCCGAGCCGATCTGAAATCCAATACGCTCGCCTATGAAGTCACGCCGCTCGTCAAACCGACGGGCTTTCGTGAATATGACGCCCGCTGGATCTTTGAGCAGGAAATCAACCTTCTCGGCATCCAGGCCCTTGGCCAGGGGTTAGGCACGTTGATCCGCGAAATGGGCAAAGACCCCCGCATCGTCGTCGGTCATGATTTTCGAGGCTATTCCACCTCGATCAAGCAGGCCCTGACTGTCGGCTTGATGACCGCCGGAATCGAAGTCAACGATATCGGCCTCGCCCTTTCCCCTGTTGCTTATTTCGCACAATTCGATCTCGACGTCCCTTGCGTCGCGATGGTGACGGCAAGTCACAACGAGAACGGCTGGACCGGCGTCAAAATGGGCGCCGCGCGCCCCCTCACCTTTGGTCCGGATGAAATGAGCCGGCTAAAAGAGATCGTCCTCAATGGCGACTACAAAAGTTTCCCGGGCGGCGCCTATAAATTCGTCGACGGCTTGCGCGAACGCTACATGGACGACATGGTGAATGGCGTCTCGATCAAGCGCCCGCTAAAAGTCATCGCCGCCTGCGGCAATGGCACGGCCGGCGCTTACGCGCCGGAGGTTCTTTCCCGGCTTGGCGTCGAGGTAATGCCCATGGACGCCGAACTGGACCATACCTTCCCGCGCTATAATCCGAACCCGGAAGACATGGAAATGCTGCACGCCATGCAATCGGCGGTGCGTGAGCATGGCGCAGATGTGGCGCTTGGCTTTGACGGCGACGGGGACCGGTGCGGCGTTGTTGATGATGAAGGCGAGGAGATTTTCGCCGATAAAATCGGGGTTCTCATCGCCCGCGACCTTTCGGCGCTTCATCCCAACGCGCAATTCGTCGTCGATGTGAAATCAACGGGACTTTTTGTGACCGACCCGATCCTGCAGGAAAACGGCGCAAAAACCGAGTACTGGAAAACCGGTCATTCTTACATCAAACGCAAAAGTCATGAGATGGGTGCCCTCGCAGGGTTTGAGAAATCCGGGCACTTCTTTTTCAACGAACCGATTGGGCGCGGCTATGACGACGGCCTGGTGGCTGCGATCGCGCTGCTACAAATGCTGGACCGTAACCCGGATAAAAAACTATCGGACCTGCGAAACTCTTTGTCCAAAACCTGGCAGTCGCCGACCATGTCGCCGCATTGCGCCGATGAAACAAAGTATGGCGTTGTTGAAAAAGTTGTTGCAGCGCTGTCACAAAAAAAAGAAATCATCGGGCAGAAGGTCCGTGATATCGTCACCGTTAATGGCGTCCGCATTACGGCCGAAGACGGCACGTGGGGGCTTGTCCGGGCCTCATCCAATAAACCGGAACTGGTTGTTGTGATCGAGAGCCCAACGTCAGAAGAGAACATGAAAAAAATGTTTGCTGAACTTGATGCGGAGCTGCGCAAACATCCAGAAGTCGGCGAGTACAACCAGAAAATCTAACAGTTCATATTTGTTAATAATGCGGCGGGGGCGGCTCGCGCTGATCACCTTGCAGAACATTGTCTTCAACCGATTTTACCTCTTCGCTAAGACGCTCTACGTCCCTTTTCAGGGCGTCAATCAGTTTCCACTGATCCGTCAAAGCCGCAGATAATTCTTCGATTGATTGCTCCTGAAAAGCCGATCGTTCTTCCAACTGATCAATTCTTGTTTTTAGGTCCGCTTCGTTCATGGTGTGAACGCCTTTCAATTTCATTCGGTCATGCCGCCCGACCCTATTTGACGTGAGGTATTAAGACGCCGCCAATGGCGCAAGCGGCGAGCGATCTGCAATCCATTGCTCCAGTAGTATCCGGTCCGGGATTTCGATCCGGCCATAACCGAGCTGAATAACGCCCTCATCCTGCAAGCGGCCCAGAGCCTTGCCCACCGAAACGCGCGAAACCCCCAGCGTAAAAGCAAGGTCAGATTGATTGCATTCCACGCCGCGCGATTGTTTCGCCGAGCGCGCCATTGCGGCGATCAATTTGGCCGTCTGCAGTGGCAGCGGCAGGCGGCGGATATCGTCCATGAAATCAAGGACGCTGTAGAGCCGTTGGGTTGTTGCCTCGAGGAACAGCCTCGCAAGCTCCGGCTCTTCATCAAATATCCTGTCAAAACGCGACTTTGTTATCTGGTCGATTGCTGTTGCCTCGACGGCGATGGCGTCATGCGTGCGCGGCAGTTGAGCAAACAAGGTCGCTTCGCCAAAACATTGTCCCGGACCAAGGATCGACGACGTAATATAAGAACCGTCAGCGCCGGGAATCGCGAAGCGCACCGACCCCTCTCGCACAATTGAAAGGCCGGGCTTTGCATCACCTCGAGAATGGATGGTCTCACCGCTTGCATAACGAATCGTCGACGCCGCATCGGTCATCCGCAGACGCAGCCGCTCTGGCAGGAGCGCCATCAGCGGCCGGCCGCCAAAATCCAGTAAATCCGCCATATTCAATTGCTAACTTTTTAGCATTCTGTCATCTCGGCTTCGGATAATCAAGACATATGGGGCAGCAAGAGCTGCGAAAGTCAGAAGGATAAATTTCGATGAAACCGGAAATGTTGGTTGTCCTCAGTATCTTTTTGATGTTCGCAGTCCTCGAAATCATTTTCACGAAATTCTTTCGCAAGCCCGGACAAACCCGCGGCGATGCGATGGTGGAAATTATCAGCACCCTGACGCTGGTGGGCGTCACGCAGCCTTTCGTCCTGTTCAGCGGCGCCATGATCGCGTCGGTGATTGCGCCTGGCGCCCAAGGCGCCCTCGCTGGAATTCCCGTCATTGCGGGCGTCGCACTGTTTCTTATCTTCGACGATATGACCCAATATTGGTGGCACCGGGCGTCGCATACATGGCCGTGGCTCTACAATCTTCATCGTCCGCATCATAATGGCGAATATCTCTCCATTCGGGTCGTCTATCGCAACAATATCTTCTATTACTTGCTGATGCCCGGCCTCTGGTTTTCCGGCGCGCTGATTTATCTTGGCCTTGGCTGGGTCTATGCTGGCTATATCATTGTGAAGATGGCTGTGATTTACGGAGCGCATTCCGATGTGCGCTGGGATGCCCCGCTTTATAAAATGAAATGGCTGTCGCCAGTGATGTGGATTGTTGAACGCACGATCTCCACCCCCGCCACCCACGCTGCGCATCATGGCAAACATGCGGCCGACGGCGTCACCAACTACAAGGGCAATTACGGCAATCTTTTGTTTTTCTGGGACGTCCTGTTCGG
>JBCBSY010000217.1:0-4483 GCA_039818925.1 Pseudomonadota bacterium
ATTGCTATGTCACCCTGATGGACGGCGTTTCCATCGATGACGCGTTGCATGCTGAGCTTGCCGCCTGGGTCCGCAAAGAAATCGGCCCGATCGCCAAGCCGGACTTCCTGCAGTTTGCAAACGGACTGCCGAAAACAAGGTCAGGTAAAATCATGCGGCGCATTCTGCGCAAGATCGCAGAGAATGAATTCTCCAATCTCGGCGATACATCGACGCTTGCCGATCCAGGCGTTGTGGATCAATTGATTGAAGGTCGGCTTAATCGTTAAACTTGCGTCCGAATCATCACGCGAGAAAGACGCTATGGCTGGCAAACCGATTATCATTGCAGACGACCATCCGCTGTTTCGCGCTGCTCTGCGGCAGGCGGTGGAAGGTGCCGCGCCCGGCCGTAAAATCATCGAAGCGTCAAGTCTCGCTGCTGCTCGCGCCGCGACCGAGAAGAACACGCCAGGATTGTTATGTCTCGATCTTCATATGGAAGACAGCGACGGCTTCGCCGGCCTCATCACCCTGCGCCAGGATTATCCGGCTTTGCCCGTTGCAATTATTTCCGGCAGCGAAGACCGGTCTGTGGTGCGGCGCGCCCTTTCGTTCGGTGCGGCGGCGTTCATTCCCAAATCCCTGGATGTCGGCGAGATTCGCGAAGCCATCGCAGCGGTGCTGGACGGGGAAAGCTGGTCGCCGGTTGATAGCGCCGCGCCTGAAGGAGAGGACCCCGGCCTCGTGGACCGCCTCGCCAGCCTGACGCCGGCGCAGCTCAAAGTGCTTCTTCTTGTACGTCAGGGGCTTCTCAATAAACAAATCGCATTTGAAATGTCGATTAGCGAAGCGACGGTGAAAGCTCACATGACGGCGATAATGCGAAAGTTGAATGTCCAGAACCGCACGCAAGCGGTTCTTGCCGCCGGCGCGCTTGTTCTTGACACGGAGGCGGTTCGAGACGACCGCTGATTACTCGGCCGCCTGACGAAGAAATTGATTGATCATGGCGCGCAACTCCGCAGGCTCAACGGGTTTTGCAAGCACGGGAATTCGCGCCTGTTCCGCTTCCGCTTTCATTTCTGGCGACATGGACGCCGTGATCATGATGGTGACGGGCCGACGCTTCCAGCGCGTCTCCAGCGCCTTCAACGCGTCAAACCCTGTACGGTCGTCATCAAGCTGGTAATCCAGCAACAAAAGATCGGGGGGCGCTGCACCGGCGGCGGTTTCGGCTAGGACATCCTGGTCTGATGTGAAACACTGCGGCACGCATCCCCAACGGGTCAAAAGGGCCTTGGTCGCGTCTCGCACCAAGACGTCGTTGTCAATACATAGGACGCGAAGACCGCTTAAGCGTGCAGGCGCTGGCGCCTCGGCGGCGACTTGGGTTGCAAGGCTTTGCGGGGCTGCGCGCGCCATAGTAAGGGAGAAATGCGTGCCGGAGCCCACAGTTGAGGTTAAGGCGATCGGCGTGTCGAGTAATTTTGCAATTCTTTCCACCATGGCCAGACCCAGCCCGGCGCCGTCCGTTCCGCGATCGCGGTCAAGACGCCGAAACTCCTGGAAGACGTCCTGTTGCTCGGTCTCAGGAATACCTCTCCCTGTGTCGATAATGTCGATACGGATTGAATCGCGGCGTCGCCGGGCACCGATCAGCACGCGGCCTGTGTCTGTATAACGGATGGCGTTGGCGATGATGTTTTGAAGCGCGCTGAACAAGAGGCCGCGATCGCTGCACACCCAGAGACTCGTTTTAATGGCTGAATAGTTGAGCCCTTTCTCGGATGCGGCGAGCTTGAATTCGTTCGCAAGTTCATCGAACACGCTTTGCAGCGGAAAGGCGCTGATCTCAGGGCGGACGCCGCCAGCATCAAGCTTTGAGATGTTCAGCAACGTGCGCAGCAGGCGGTCGGCGGAGGCAATCGACGCATCGGTTTTGTCGGCCAGTGCTGCAATGCCGTTATTCCCCCCGGCTTCCTCGCGCAAGGCGGAAACGAAAAGCCGCGCCGCATTGAGCGGCTGTAGAACATCGTGGCTGGCGGCGGCGAGGAAGCGGGTTTTTGATGCGGTCGCCTGTTCCGCTTCGCGACGCGCCGCCTCGAGGACAGTGTTCACTTCAGAGAGTTCTTGTGTGCGCTGGAAAACCCGACTTTCGAGTGTTTCATTTGTTTCCGCCAGTTCAGCTTCTGCGCGCCGCCTTGCAGTGACATCCTGATAGAGTCCGAAAAAGCCGCGTACGTCGCCATTTGTGCGGAATTGGGGCACGTAAGTTACCTGCATATGCAGCGGCGCGCGTTCCCCATCGATTTCTATATCGAAAGACGTTTTCTTTCCTGACAGTGCGGTGTCTATGTAGGGTTTTCGGATTCTGTATTCTGACGGGCCCATCGCGTTTTCAAGCGTAACCGCGCCAACATCGCTTTCTTCAAGCTTAAAATTTTTCCGGTACGCGCTATTTGCAAATTGTATGACTTCTTTTGTATCAGCAAAGGCGACCATCGAGGGAATGTTATCTGTATAAAAACGAATGGACCGTTCACTGTTAATCAAGGCTTTCTCAATGCGCTTGTATTCTGATACGTCTGTAAATGTTGTTACATAGGCGCCGCTTGGCGAACGCATGCCTTCTATACGGACGACTCGTCCGTCAGGCCGCATGCGCTCCGCCGTGTGGCGTTTGCCGGCTCTCAAATGCGATAGTCGGCGGCGGACATGGTCCTCAACATCGCCTGGGCCGCACTCGCCGCGCTCGGCGTTAAAACGGATCAGTTCGGCGACTGGCGCGCCGTCCCGAAGGAGATGCGACGGATAGGCGTACATTTGCGCATAGGCTCGATTCCATGCGACAAGCTTCAAATCTCGATCAATCACGGAGACGCCATGGCTGATATTCTCAAGTGCAGTCTGCAACAGCTCCTGGCTGAAACTCAGTTTGTCGGATGTTTCGCCCACAAGCGTTGCAACATCGTCAAGATGTAAGGAGCCTCCGGCGAGAACGCTTTTTGAAAGAATGCTGGCAGACGCTGCGCCGATCGCTTTTGACATTTGCTGGTCAGCAAATGTGATAAGGTCGCTATCGGCGCTGCGTTCCGGATCGGGCGTGCGCCCGCGCTCCGCTTCGAATTCTGTTATCAGCTTTTGCGCCTCGTATTCTCCAAGGCATCGCTGGATCAGCATGTAGAAATCACCGGCTTGCACGCGCGGCGGCGCACCGGCGAAATCTTGCTGTTTAAGGTCTGTTGCAGAAGGCGCCGGAGAATGCTCCCGCGACAGAAGGGAGACGCTGATATAAAGCGCTATGTTGACCACAAGGCTGAGGGCGACGCCGCGCGTCAGCATGTCCCACCCGGTAAAGTCGAGCCAGGACAGTTGCATGAGGATCGGTGCTGCATCGGCGCCAAAATAGGATGGCGTAAACAGGGCCAGCGTCCAGATTGCAAAGCCCGCGATCAGGCCCGTTAACGCGCCTTCCAGCCGCGCGCCGCGCCAGTAAAGCGCGCCAAGCAATGCAGGTGCGAATTGCGCGACTGCAGCGAATGACAAAATGCCGAAACTTGCGAGCTGCTCACCAGGGGGCGCATAGGCGGCGAACAGCGCCGCCGTCATCATAATGACGATGATGCTGAGCCGTCTTGCAATTAACAGCCTTGCGCCAATTTGCGTTTGCTGGCCGCTCGCCCGCACAAGCAGTGGAGCAACGAGATCGTTTGCCACCATAGTGCTGAGCGCGACGCTGGCGACGATCACCATTGCGGTTGCTGCGGCGAAACCGCCTACAAAAACAAAGAGCGCCAGCCATTGCGCTTCGCCGGCAAGGGGGAGGGCGAGTACGGTAAGATCAGGATTGACGCCCTCCACATCGATCATGGCGGAGCCGGCTTGCGCGATGGGCACGACAAGCGCAGTAATGATCAACAAATAGACGAGAAAAATATTGGCGCCACCACTGACCCAGCTTCGGTCTTGACATTCGACAACGGTGACATGGAACTGTCGCGGCAGACATAGTACCGCTGTCATAGAGATTAGCGTCAGCGTTAAAAAGCGGTCGATTGCAACAGGCGCATCGAAGACGGGACGTGTTTCAAGAGGCGGCGCGCCGCCATCTGAAACAGCAATTGCGAATGCGCCAACTGCAATAAGGGCGGCCAGCTTAATCACCGAGTCGAAGGAAATCGCCGTGATCATGCCGCGGTTGTATTTTGTAATGTCTAAATGACGCGTGCCAAAGAAGATCGAGAAAACCGCAAGTATGACGGCGACAATAAATACGCCGTATGAGCCGGTAAGTCGCGCCTGTGGTTCCGTCGATGAAGCCAGATAGTCAAATGTTGTTGCAACCGACTGAAGCTGCAGTGCAATATAAGGAAGGGCGCCCATAACTGCGATAAATGTCACGAGTGCGGCGAGGCGGCGGGATTTTTCATAATCTTCAGTATCGGTCGGCCGATCCTCTGGCGCATGCTGGAGATGGGGAAGGCGAGCAACACAACCTCGA
>JBCBSY010000218.1:0-4467 GCA_039818925.1 Pseudomonadota bacterium
CTGGTCGTGATCGTCGATATGGTTGAGCTACTGCGGTCGAACGACCAGGGCGAACACCGCGAGGAACGAGAAGATCACGTAGCCGAGGAACCGCCGTGCCACATAGAACCAGAGCGTCATCTCCGGCCACCCCGCGGCGCCGGGAAGGGGCTTTTTTCGCGGGCGTCTTTTGAGCCTCGCCAGTATTTTTTTGCGTCTCTTCCTTACGGCGGCGCGCCGGCTTTGCGCGTGGTTTTTCTTCAACCGGCGCCGCGGCGACCGCCTCCGCCGCTTCTGGCAGGAAGCAGGAAACGCAGACCCCGCCGCCCTCGCTTGAATCCATGCGCACCCAGCCATTGTGAAGCTTTACAAAGCGCTCCACCAAAGCAAGGCCAAGCCCGGCGCCAGCGCTTGGCCCCCGGCTTTCAAACGCATCGAACGCCCGCGCCTGGTCAGCTGGCGACAAGCCTCGCCCGGTGTCCGCGACCCAGATTTTCACGGCCTTGCCGACCCTTTGCGCCCCAAGCGTCACTTCGCCGCCAGGCCCGGTATAAGCGAATGCATTGGAAAGCAGATTGAACAGCACCTGTTTGACGCGTTTGTCGTCAAGTTGCGCCTCGCCAATATCTTTCGGGCAGTCCACTATCAGCGTGACTTGCGTGTCTTCGGCTTTTAGCGCCGCAAATGTCGCCGCGTTTTCTAAAAGCTTGCGGATATCAGTGGCGGTCAAGTCCAGATCAAGTTGGCCAGCGTCGATCGCCGCTAGGTCGATGATGTCATTGATCAGGTCACGCAAATGATAGGACGCAGACAGAATGCTGGCGATGTAGTCCTTTTGTCGGTCGTTCAGCACACCGAACATCTGACCGTCAAGCATTTCGGAAAAACCGATGATTGTCGATAGTGGCGTGCGCAACTGATACGAAACGTGATCGACAAATTTCGACTTCAAGCGATCGGCGTTTTCCAAAATTGCGTTGCGGTCTTTGAGTTCTTTTTCGCGCTCTTTTGAGTCCGTGACATCGAGGAAGTGCGCCAGCGTCGCACCATCAGGTAAGGGCTCGGCGCCGATCGCGACGGTGCGGCCATCGGCAAGGCGAATTTCCCGAAAATCGAATGGCTGACGATCTTCATGCGCTTTTGAGGCGACACAACGGCGCAACGCGTCAAAGGACTCGTCTGCGTCGCGGGCGAGTTTTTTCAGGCCGCCGACAATCGCGTCAATATGCGGCTCGGTTCCGAGATGACGCGCATCGAGCCGCCAAAGTTTTTGAAACGCCTTGTTGTAAAGCCTCAGCGTGCCGTCACTTGCAAAAACGGCAACGCCCTCGGCAAGATTGTTGAGCGTTGCTTTTTGGACTTTGATCTGCGTGTTGAATTGCGCTTCGAGGCTGATCTTCTCGGTAATATCCTCAAAGGCCAGCATCACGCCGCCCAAGGGATGGCGCGTGCGGGTGGCGCGCAGGGTCCGGCCGTCCGGCAATTGCCAGATTTCATCGGGCGCGCCGCCATGGCGCTCCGACCCCGGCTGTGAAAGGCCGTCCGTGTAAAGAGAAAGCTGGCCTTCTTTCCAGCTATCATAGTCCGCTGGTTCAGGCAGCCGTCCTTTCAGCCGCAATTGATCCAGGATCTCTCCGTGATAAACACGGCCCGACAGCTCGGCGTCGTCCAGCGACCATAATTCCTGAAAGGCGCGGTTGTTATAGATCAAATTCTGGCTCGCACCGAAAATCGCCACGGCGGTTTGAATTTGATCGAGCGTGCGCTGGTTCGCCTCGATTTGCTGCTTCAGCTCGGTCTTCGCTTTGTCGAGTTCCGTAACGTCAATTGCAAACCCGCCGAGCGCGGCGTCGCCGGAACCATGCAACGGGCTTTCAATTATGCGGAATACGCGCCGATCGCCGCGCGAATTGATAATGGCGCGGCCTTCATTGGGCTTGCGTTCTGATGCGGCGGTCGATGCGAGTTTGCGGATCGAGTTGTCGAGTTCGGTCTGTTGTTTGATGACGTCGGCGACGCTCGGCGCTTCGACCAGTTCCGCGTATGCGCGGTTCACCCAGACAAGCTCAAGGTCTGCGTTGCGGCGCCAGGCCGGCGCAGGGGCGCGGTCGAGCAGCGCATAGGCGCCATGAAGATCGACAGCGCGCTCGCGAAAGGCGCCGATCACCGCGCCGTCTTCGGCCATGCGCACCGCCGGGTCGGTGATCCACAGCGCCACTTGTCCGCCGGCGACCCGGCCGTCAATTTCAATGGTGCGCCCATCCGGCGTCACCACATTGCCGGAAAAGGCGACCCCGTGGGCGCGTAAGTTTCTGACCTTGTCGCGGAGCGCCTCAGGCTCTTCTGCGTCATCGTCTTGCAGCGGAAGCGCGCCCAGCGCCGTCAACAGGCGGTCGACCGGAGAGGCCTTGTCGTCTTCACCGTCTTTTGAAAACGACAGGAGTGATGCGAGCGCTGCCGGTCCGCCAAGAATTTTCGGGTCGCCCCAGCCAGCGGCAAGGCTGTCGGTGTCATCTTCCCAAACGAGAACGAGGCCCGGATGCGCCGAGAGCACGGAATCGGATTTTTCCAGCCGCGCTTCCATTTCGGCAAGTTTTTCCGACCAGTGGAGCGCTTGGTTGCGGTTTGCCTCCGAGACGCGAAACGCCCAGACCACGGCGGCGACGGCAAGCGCCACGGCGCCGCCTGCGCCGGCGACAACCGGATCAATCGCGGAAAACAATGCGCTTGCGCTCTCGCCTTGCGTGTCCTGCGCGCGCGCGACAACGCCAAGGCCGAATGCACTCAGCCCAGAACCGCTCAGGACCGAGCCTGAAAGCAGAAATTTCACCAATCGCCGCATTGAGCCGCACCTTCTTCGCGTCCGCACGCCGCCATCGTGACCTTAGCAGATTCGCGATATATAGCGTTGCCAGCGTTCGGTTGCACAATATGGACTGTGTTCGTCCGACGCCGCTAGGGCGAATGCGCCGAAAAAAACCACCTCCAACGTGAAGTTTTCAACAGGTCGCAGACGGCTTTTGCGTCGCTAATCGGTGAGTTCAAAGCTGAAGCCCTCGATCACCCCATAGCGCATGCCGCCGCCAGCGGCAGGCGGATATTTCCATCCGGAAACCGCTTTGATGACGGGCCGAACAAAACACCGGTCCGGGCTGCTGATCACTCGCGGATTCACGACATTGCCTTCTGGCGACACATCAAATTCGACGACGACGCTGCCTTGGGCGCCCCGAGCCCGACAGCTTTCCGGATAGGGCGGGGGAATTCGGATGACGGGGCCAATAGCGGTCTTTTGCCCCGGAGGCGTCGGGTCGACAGTGATAGGTCCCGGCCCCTGAAAAAAGTCCCGGTCTGGGCCGGGCTGACGTTCTGTTGAAAATTCCGGCGGAGGCGGCGCGTCAGGGAGTGCCTCGCCGATTGGCGGTTTTGGCCTGGGATCATGTTCAACGAGTTCAGGCGTAATTTTTATTTTGGGGTAAGGTTGCGGCGATGGCGGCGCTTCCCCTCGGTCTCTGATCAACCCCGCCATCAGAAAAAACAGGCTGATTGTGATGAGGCCAGCCATTGGAAGCCCAACGAGCCATCGAAACAACGTCATAGCGCATTCCTTTCATGCGTTGGCGCAGGCATGCGCCCGGGTCGCAAGGAAGGCGTGGTGATAGACGCTGATACAAGCACGCCCCCCGTGCCGTCTGGTATGCTACACATGTCGCAATTTAGAGCATTGCGACATGTGTAGCAAGAGGCTGGCGAGAAAATTGGTTTTGCTAAGGGGCCGCGCGGAGCGTCTGCGCGATTTCGGGAAATTCCTGGGTGAAGTGCGCCTTCGTTAAAAACAAATGCGGCTGCTCCTTCAGCTTTGTGCATACCGAGTGAGACCCGATATGTCCCCCCGCATTCATCAATTCGGCTTTTGCCGCCGCCATGGCGAAGCGCTCTTGTCGGGCCCAGGCTTCTTCGATGGTCACGCCATGAGCTTCCAGCACGCGGCCGAGCGCCGATTCAAGGCGCCGGTTCTGACGCCGGAAGCCTTTTTCAAATGCGGAGGCGTCGACATTCATCTCGCCGCAATAGGCGGGAATGGCGCGGCCATTAAGCATCGAAAAGCCCATATAGATGCTTGCGGCCAGTGCCTGGCGTTCTTCGTCTGTTTGAAGCGGCGCCACGGCTTCACGATATTTGTCGCGAACAAACTGTTTGCGCGCTTCAACGGGCGGCAAGTGCGGATAAGATTCTTCCGCCGTCTTTGTGATGCGCCAGAATTTGACCGATGCAAAAGTAGAGCTGAGCGTATCGTTGCTCTCTGCGCAGGCGCTCAAGGCCAATGCTGCAGCACCCGCGAGACAAGTTGAAAGGATGTTTATGCGTGCCATGAGGTCCCCCAACAAGGAACCAGTATTCTAGCCCGCGGAGGTGAGCGACGCCCTTCGCACGCCGATAAAGTTTTATTCAAATGGTGTAGATCAGCAGTCTGGTGTGCGTGCAAAA
>JBCBSY010000219.1:0-4445 GCA_039818925.1 Pseudomonadota bacterium
GAGAATATCGCCGGGCAGACCGAGACAGTTAAGATCGTCCGGCATGGCGTTCGACGCATGATCGCAAAACACAAGAATCGGCGCATCGCCAAAACGCTTAGTACGAGAGATTTGAAATTCGTGCATGGCGCTATTCCAGCGCGTGTTACGCGCGCGCGCAAGGGTCGCCCCCTCATACTGGTCAAACGTCAATAATCTCGACGCGCCCTTTCTTTAGCTTTAAGGCCACTTCGCCGCGTTTGAGACGCAGCGCCGGCTCGCCGAAGATCTCCCGCCGCCAGCCCTGCAGCGCCGGAATGTCAGCCTTGTCATTGAGCGCCAGCGCTTCGATGTCGCCGCTGGAAGCGATGAGTTTCGGCGCAACGTGAAAGGCTTCGCATTGCGTTTTCAGGAGCACTTTCAGGAGATCGACGACATCAGCTGGCGCTTTTTCGCGTTCGCTTTTGTCGACGTTTGGCAAATGGCCTGCCGACAAGGCGGCGCCTTCTCGAATGGTCTCGAGGATGGCGCCGCCCGCGCGCGAGCGTTCAAAGCCTGATGGAATTGAGCGCGCACGAGCGAGCGCTTTGACATCTTTCGGCCGGAGGCGGGCAAGTTCGAAGATTGATTCGTCTTTCAGGACACGGCTGCGCGGGGTGTCTTTGGTTTGCGCCTCGCGTTCGCGCCATTCTGCAAGCTTGATGACGACGCCCATTTCCTTCGGCCGTACGCCCTTCAGCTTGAGCCGCTTCCAAGCCTTTTCCGGATGGACGTAGTAAAGATCGCCATCATTGAGCGCTTCCATTTCTTCCTCGACCCAGTGCCGGCGTTCGCGCTTTTCCAGCGAGCGGGTCAACAGGGGATAGGCGTCGCGCAAATGCGTCACATCCGACAAGGCATAGTTGAGTTGTGCTTCCGTCAACGGTCGTCTCGACCAGTCCGTAAAGCGCGATCCCTTGTCAATCTTTGCTTTCAAAAGAGTGCGCATCAGCGGTTCGTAACCGATCTGGTCGCCAAAGCCGCAGGCCATGGCGGCGATCTGTGTGTCGAACAAGGGCGTCGGGACGTAGCCGATGAGGCGGTGAAAAATCTCCAGATCCTGGCGCGCCGCATGAAAGACTTTCACGACCTTTTTGTCGGTCATCATTTCCAGAAAGGGCGACAGATCGATGGCGTCGGCCAGCGGATCGACAATCGCCTCAGCGTCGCCAGCGGCGGCCTGAATGAGACAGAGGATGGGCCAATAGGTCTTCTCGCGCATGAATTCCGTATCGACAGCCACATAGGGCTGCTCGCGCAGGGTTTTCGTGAAGGCGGCGAGGTCGTCGGTCGTCGTAATTACTTGCATGAGGGGCGCTTCTATCGGCCGTCGGGGCCGCGCACAAGCGCTCTTCGCGCATGCAAACCCCCGCATCGCAGCGCTGATGCAGGGGTTTGCTTTTGTCTGGGGAAAACCAGCGCCAGCGGCGTGAGCGCGCCGCCGGCGGGCCGGTCTAAAGGCCGCAGAGCGAGGTGAGCGAATTCACCGACATCGCCACGGGGCCAGCTTTCAGCTCGGCGCAGATGGCGGTGTGCCGCGCCGCTTCTGCGCGTCCGCCGCTGATCGCCGCCACGCTTGCGCCGAAAAGCTCCTCGAAAGGAGATTTTTCAATTTCCGGCGGGGCGATCAGTTTCCAGTCATCGCCTTCAGCGCCGATTTCCCCGGCGATGTAGGCCAGCGTTTCCTGAAACGTCTTCGTGCCATCGATGTAGCCGTGCTGTTGCGCCAGGTCGTTGGCGAAGACCATCGCGCCGAATTCTTCGATCAGAGCGGTGCGGTCCATTGGCCGGTTCTCGGTCACATGATCAAGGAACTTGTCGTAGAACTCCCTTGCGGAGCTTTCGAGAAGGGTTTTCTCCCGTTCTGTCATGGGCCGGAACGGATTGAAAAGGTCCTTGCCTTCGCTGGCCGCGATGACTTGCGACTTGATGCCGCCACGCGTCGTGACGCCGCCGGCGAAAAGACCGCCGTCAAGCGCAACAGGGTCATCGTAGAAAAGGACGTTGCCGAGGATCACCCCGACGCTGCCGATCAGGCTGCCATGGTCGGCGAAAATCTGATCAGCGGCGGCGGTCGACCAGACCCCGCCTGATGCGGACAAGCTGTCGACATAGGCGATCACCGGCTTGCCGGCCTCCTTGACCGCCAGAACGCCATCGTGAATCGCTTCGCTGCCGACAATGGTGCCGCCAGGCGTCATCACATACAGCATCACCGCCTTGACGCCGTCGTCTTTTGCAGCCTCGAGGAGCTGTTCCTTGACTTCATAGCCATAGGTGACCGCCTGGATTGCTGAGAAGAACCCGCCATCGTCGCCGGGCGAATGGGTGAGGATCGGACCGACAATATCAACGCGCAAAATCGCGTTTGCGCTGTCCTTCTCGCCGTAAAGCGTCTCGGATTTTGCTTCCTTGTCGGCGGTTTGGCCGCCTGCGCTGGCGACCACGCCAACACCGCAGGAAACCAGTCCGATGATCAAAATGCCCCCGACAATCATTTTTACGACCATCCGGAACAGGTCAGGTATAAGTGGCGGCCTCTCAGCCATATCGCCCTCCATCGCAGTTACAAAAACGCAGTGAAGCCTAGATAATGCGCCCGCGCTAGATGTAAAGGGTATTTTACACTTTGACGGCGGATTTGCCCATCGATCAAGGCGGGCGGCGATAGCGCGGCCTTGACTTTGCATTTCACAGTGGCCACTCCGGCGCGACTGGAACACAAGGTCGCCAAGTCCTTAAAAGAGCAGGGGAAGTCAATGCACGCCTACCGTAGCCACACTTGTGGGGAATTGCGCAAAAGCCATGTGGGGGAGACCGTCCGGTTGTCTGGCTGGGTCCATCGCAAGCGCGATCATGGCGGTCTTCTGTTTATCGATTTGCGCGACCACTACGGGCTGACGCAGCTCGTCGTTGAGCCGGAAGCGGCGTTTTTCGCCGAGGTTGAGCGGGTGCGCCAGGAGAGCGTGATCCGGATTGACGGGCGTGTCGTTGCGCGGGATGCGGACGTCGTGAACCCCAATCTTCCATCCGGTGAAATCGAAGTGCGTCTCAATTCATTTGAAGTGATGTCCGCTGCGGATGACCTGCCGCTGCCGGTGTTTGGCGAGCCGGAATATCCGGAAGATATTCGTATGAAGCATCGCTATCTCGATCTGCGGCGCGAGACCCTGCATCGCAATATTATGCTCCGCTCGCAGATTATTACCGAAATTCGGCGGGGCATGGAGGATAAGGGCTTTGTTGATTTCCAGACGCCG
This sequence comes from Pseudomonadota bacterium, assembly GCA_039818925.1. GTDB lineage: Bacteria > Pseudomonadota > Alphaproteobacteria > Caulobacterales > Parvularculaceae > Hyphococcus. Next base: position 3,279 of record JBCBSY010000219.1, read on the forward strand.
ATCCTGACCGCTTCGTCGCCTGAGGGCGCGCGCGACTTTCTCGTGCCGTCCCGGCTTCATCCCGGCAAGTTTTATGCGCTGCCGCAGGCGCCGCAGGTTTTCAAACAGCTGATCATGGTGTCGGGCTTTGACCGCTATTATCAGATCGCGCCATGTTTCCGCGATGAGGATGCGCGCGCGGACCGGTCCGCCGGCGAGTTTTATCAGCTCGATCTGGAAATGAGCTTTGTCGAGCGCGAGGACGTGTTCGACGCTGTCGGCCCCGTGATGGAGCAAACCTTCAAGGCGTTCGCCGGCGAGCGGACCGTGACGAAATATCCGTTTCCGTTGATCGGCTTTGACGAGGCGATGCTGAAATACGGCACGGACAAACCCGATTTGCGCTGCCCGATCGAGATGCATGTGGTTTCCGATCACTTCCGCGGATCGGGCTTCAAGATTTTCGCTCAAATTCTCGATGCTGACCCGCGCCACGAAATCCGCGCGATCCCGGCGCCGGGCGGCGGCAGCCGCGCCTTTTGCGATCGTATGAACGCTTTCGCACAAAAAGAGGGCCTGCCGGGCATGGGCTACATGATCTTTGATGAAAGCGAAGCCAAAGGCCCGCTTGCGAAGAATATCGGTCCGGAACGGTCGGAAGCGGTGCGCCAGCAGCTTGGTTTGAAAGCCGGCGACGCCGCGTTCTTCCTCGCCGGCAAACCGGAAGAGTTTTTGCCGGTCGCCGCCAAGGCGCGCGTCGCAATCGGCGAGGAATTGAACCTGACCGACAAGAACCGCTTCGAACTCGCCTGGATCGTCGATTTTCCAATGTTCGAATGGGACGAGGAAAACAAGAAGGTCGAGTTTGGCCACAATCCGTTTTCCATGCCGCAAGGCGGTTTGCAGACGCTGGAAGCGGCGAGTACGGACGAACAGAGACTGGCGATCAAAGCCTATCAGTATGATCTGGTCTGCAACGGTTATGAGCTTGGCTCTGGCGCGATCCGGAACCATCGCCCGGACATCATGTACAAAGCTTTCGACATCGCCGGCTATGGCAAAGAGGTTGTTGAGGATAAATTCGGCGGCATGCTGAACGCGTTTAAATATGGCGCGCCGCCGCATGGCGGTTGCGCTATGGGCATTGAGCGAATATTCATCTGCTCGCAAAGCAGCATGACAATGCGC
>JBCBSY010000220.1:0-4445 GCA_039818925.1 Pseudomonadota bacterium
CGTATCAAGGACTCATGCACATGACCACGCCCGTCGGCTCAAAAGCCAACCCGTCTGAATATGATTGCTATGACGACCTTGCGGAGGACGAGCCTTATTTCGTCATTCGCGCCCATGACCCATTGTCGGATGCGCTGATTGAACTCCACGCCTATATCGGCGCGGGTCAGTCCGGGGCGGCGCACAACAAGCTGGCGGAGATCATGGAGCTCACTCGCGACCGGCCGCCGCGTCCATCGGACTCGCCGAAGTATCGCGAAACCTTCGCGATCTCCCAGGCGATGGAAAGCTGGCGCCAGCGGAGGTCTTAGACACGACACCGGCGCTCGTATAATGCGGCGCCGATGGAGCATCCGGCGATGACCGGCGAAAAGGGCGCGTTTCGCGCTCTTTTTTCATTTCCGGGGCCTCGCATTGGAACCATGGTCTGTTTTCCGGCATTATCTCTAGTGGGGTGCAGATAGGCTTCGCCTGATCAACCGGGTGAGGCGAAGATGAAGATTTGGAGGGGTGTGACATGTGGTTGATATCCAAGGTTTTGAGGGTCGCCCAACGTCCGATGCAAGCGGCGGGGTTTGCGTTCGTGCTGGCGCTGTCCGGATGTGCTTCGACAGGCGGCCCGCTGGGCATTTCCGATGAACAGGGCCGGGCGCTCGGCGAACAGGAACACCCCAAGATCGTGGCGGCTTTTGGCGGCGAGTTGAACGATCCGCAGCTGACAGCCTATGTGCAGCGCATCCACGACCGGCTGGTTGCGGCGTCATCGCCGCCGGCGCCGGGCATGGAGCAGATCAAACTGACGGTGCTCGACAGCCCGGTGGTGAACGCCATGGCGCTGCCGGGACATGTCTATGTGACGCGCGGGCTTTTGGCGCTGGCGAACAGCGAAGCGGAGCTTGCCGGGGTGATCGGCCACGAAATCGGCCATATCTATGAGCGTCATACCGCCCAACGTGTTAGCCGCACCAACCTTGCCGGGCTGGGCGCAGCGGCGGTGGCGATCCTGACAGGCGAACAGGATACAGCGCAACTTGCCGGTCAGGCGGCGCAGCTTTATCTGCTGCGCTTTTCGCGCAGTCAGGAATACGAAGCTGATATGGTCGGTGTGCGGATGATGGCGGAAGCGGGCTACGATCCGATTGGCCAAGCGGAATTTCTGGATACGCTTGGCAAATGGTCCAGTCTAGAGAGCCGGATTGCCGGCGTGCAGCGCCCGCCGGAATTTCTGAACACCCACCCCAACACGCCGGAACGGGTGCGCCGCGCCGCGGCGGAGGCGCAGGTCCTGAACGCGGGCAGCGGCGACGGACGCAATCGAAACACCTATCTCGCCAATATTGATGGACTGCTTTATGTCGATGACCCGGTGCGTCAGGGCTTTATTCGCGGGCGCGATTTCATTCATCCGGGGCTTGGGTTCGCATTCACGGTTCCATCGGGGTTTGAGTTGCGCAACACATCGACGGCGGTGCTGGCGCGCTCGCAGCAAACCGGCGCGCAAATGCAGTTTACCTTCGCCAACAGCACGCAAAGTCCGCAAGCGATTATCAGCGGCCCATTAAGCGAACAGCTCGGTGTGCAATTCGGCGCAACCCGCGCCATCTCAATAAACGGCCGCCCCGGTGCGGTAGGGCAAGCGCGCGCCAACACCCAAAACGGTACGGTCGACGTCACCGCCTACATTGTGCGTTGGGAAGGATCGACCAACTATTTGTTCATTTGGGTCGCGCCAACTGGAGCGAGCCGGCAGTTGCAATCGCCGATTGCGGCGAGCGTGCAGACCCTGCGGGAGGTCACCCTGCAATCGGCAAACGCGCCCGCCGCTGAACGCATTGATGTGGTGACGGTGCAAAGAAACGACACAGTATCGAGCCTATCGCGGTACATGGCGTTTGACGCCTATAAGGAAGAACGGTTCAGGATCATGAATGCGATTGGTTCGAGTGAGGGCGTGCGTGCGGGCGAGCGTATTAAACTTGTGCGCTGATCCGGGCTGACACCTGTGCACAAAACGCGCCCGGTGACGCCGCCATGGCGCGTCCGGGCGCTTTCATTGGATTGCCGCAGACGCTGCATCGGGGCCTTGCGTGGCCGGTCGCAATCGCTAAGGTCTGGCGCGAATTTGGAGGCCCCGGCTCGCGGGGAGAAAAAAGGAGATAAAACATGGCGATTGACGGCAAGTGGAACATCACGATCAAGACTCCGATGGGCGACCAGAACGGCGTTCTGACTTTGAAACAGGACGGCGACGCCCTGACCGGTGAAATGTCAGGCTCTTCTGGCAACGCGCCGATCGAGAATGGCAAAGTGGAAGGCGAAAAGCTGTCCTGGAGCACGAAAGTTACGTCTCCAATGCCGATCACGCTTGAATTCGAAGGTCTGACCGAAGGCGACAAGATTTCCGGCAACGTCAAGCTCGGCGCGTTTGGCACGTCGACCTTCTCCGGCACTGCCGCGTAACCGTTCCGATGTTGCGAATCGCCGCCGCTCTTGCCGCCGCCGCCGCGCTTGCGGCCTGCGGCGGCGACCGCTCCGAGTCTGATGACGAGGCGGCGACCGCCGCCGCAACCTTGTCCGGCTCTGCCGCTCAAGACCCCGCTGATGAGCGCTACGTCGCGGCGGAGGAAACCTCCGCAAGCCTCAACAGCCTGGGAGAGGCGTTCGTCAAGCTGGCGCTTGCGATCGGGCAACATGACCCGGCATTCGTCGACGCCTATCACGGGCCGGCTGAGTGGGCGCAAGCCGCGGAAACCGAACCGCGGACGCTTGATCAGTTGAAACAGGATGCGCAAGGCCTCCTGATTTCTGTTTCCCGCGCAAATGAAAACGCGCCAGACGTCCGGGGCGCCATGCTGGAAAAACAGACTCGTGCAGCGCTCACTCGCATCCGTATGGCGATGGGCGAAGAAATTTCGTTCGATGAGGAAACGCGGCTTCTCTATGATGCTGTCGCCCCGCAATATGATCTTGCGGAGTTCGACGCCGCCCTTGCCGACATTGAGACGATTGTGCCGGGCGAGGGGCCGCTGAATGAGCGCGTGGACGCGTTTCGCAATTCGCTGGCGATCCCGACCGAAAACTTGCAAACGGTTTTTGATGCGGCGATTGCTGAATGCCGCCGGCGGACGTTGGCCCGTTACGAGCTGCCGGAAAACGAACGCTTCTCGCTTGAATTTGTGACTGACAAACCGTGGAGCGGCTATAACTGGTACCAGGGCGGTCACGAAAGTCTCATTCAGGTCAACACCGATTTCCCGATTATCATCGATCGCGCTGTCGATCTTGGGTGTCATGAGGGGTATCCGGGCCACCATACCTGGAACGTATTCCTTGAGCGCGACCTTCTGGAACGCGAGGGATGGATTGAATATTCCGTCTACCCCCTGTTTTCGCCGCTTTCCATTACGGCCGAAGGGTCTGCGAATTACGGCATCGAGCTTGCCTTTCCGGGCGAAGAGAAAATCACCTTTGAAAAAGAGGTCTTGTTCCCGCTGGCAGGCCTTGATCCCGCGCAAGCAGGGCGGCTTGATCAGCTGAATGAGGCGCGCCGGAAACTCTCTCATGCCCGCAATCATGTGGCCCGCGAATATCTCGACGGGCGGATCGACCGGGAAACGGCGATTGAAATGATGATGAAGTATCGGCTGGAAAGCCGGGAGCGCGCCGAGCAAAGCGTTCGCTTTGTCGAAACCTATCGCGGTTATGTGCTGAACTACAATCTTGGTCGCGATTTGGTGGAGGACTATGTGGGCCGCGCGGTCGCAGCGGGCGAAGATCCGTGGGACGCGTTTCAGACTCTCTTGACCACCCCGCTTTCCGCGTCGGACATCGCCGCGCAATGAAACGATTTAAAGCGCTGGTTCAGCGTATCCACCTGTGGGCCGGGCTGATTCTTGGCGTGCAGATTTTGCTGTGGATGGCGAGCGGCGTGATTATGAGCTGGTTTCCGATTGAACTTGTTCGCGGCGAACAAGCGGCGTTCTCTGCGCCGGAAACGCCGCTTCAGGCGGAAACCTACGCATCCCCGGGGGGCATCATTGTCCAGGCCGATACCGCAACGTCACTGGAGCTTCGACGTTTTCTTGGCCGGCCAGTTTACGTCACGCGCGGCGAGGGGGCGGAAGCCATCTTTGATGCAGCGACAGGCGAAAAACTGACCCCGCTTTCGGAAGCCCGGGCGCGGCGGGTTGCGCGTCAGGATTATGTGGGCGAGGGGAAAATCGTCAGCGCATCGCTCGTGTCCTTTCCGCCCGGCGAATATCGCGGGCCGACGCCCGTATGGCGTGTCGATATGGATGATCGGCGTAACACGCGGCTTTACATATCGCCCACAAGCGGTGAGGTGCTTGCGCGCCGAAACGACATTTGGCGGCTCTATGACTTTTTCTGGATGTTGCACATCATGGATTATGGCGAGCGCGAGGACTTCAACAATCCGCTTCTCA
>JBCBSY010000221.1:0-4393 GCA_039818925.1 Pseudomonadota bacterium
GGCGGCGATACCGCGACCTATGCCATCAGCCTTGCAGTGCTTGCGGCACCTATCGGAGTGCGCGCCAGAGCGTCCTTGTTTAAAGGTGCGTCGCTAGCGGCGATTGCCGGATTCATTCTTATCACGACAGCTCTACGCTTCTTTGGCGGTGACACGCCCGAAGCACAAACAATGGGGATGATCGGAGTAATTGCACTGCTCGCAAACGTGGCCAGCGTTTTCATCCTCCTGCGCTGGCGTGATGGCGACAGCAATGTGCGCTCCGTCTGGCTTTGTTCACGCAACGATGCGATTGGCAATGTCGGTGTTATAGCTGCGGGCGGCGCTGTCGCGCTCAGCGGATCAGCGTGGCCGGATTTGATCGTGGCTGCGCTTCTTGCGACGCTTTTTCTGAAATCCTCCGCCGCCATTGTGTCCCAGGCAACCGAGGAATTGCGCGCGAGCGTTACTGCTCAAAACAGTTCAATTACAAATAATGTATAATGATGAATGCAATGCCGAAGAAAGACCTTAAAAGTAAAAGACCTGGGCTATCTTTAAAGATTCCGCCTGCAGCGCAGTTGACAATCTTTGCGTTGATGAGCTGGGTTTTGAGCGCATATTATCCGGTTTTTTCGATACAACACCGCGCCCTTGATGTCTTCGCCGGCCTCCTCGCCCTTACCGGGTTAAGCGTGATTGGCCTGTCCATTGCTGCTTTCATAAGAGCTCGAACGACGGTCAATCCAGTCATGCCCGAGGCGGCACAAGAGCTCGTCATTAGCGGCCTTTATCGGGTCAGCCGCAATCCAATGTATCTCGGGATGTTGCTTCTGCTTTTGGCCTTGGCAGCGTTTCTTGGGGACATTGTAACGCTCGTTCCTGTCATTTTGTTTGTTGTTTTTATCACGGAATTTCAGATCAAATCGGAAGAAAAAGCGCTCCGGGAGAAGTTTGGAACTCAGTATGATGCATATGCAAAACGGGTACGACGATGGATTTAGTGTGTACCTCCCGAACGCCGATGAGTGCAGACCATAGCTGATGCAAGATGCAATCGCACAATTTTTGTTTTGGGCGTCGCTGGGGTCTGCGGCAATGATATTTCTGTTGGCGCTCGTCTCAGTGATTATGCCGAGTTTTCAATATTGGCCGCCGCCGAGCAAAGTTTCCTGGCAACACAAATCATTCATGCTGCTGTTTCGCGGATATCTTTATCCCTTGATCGCTTTCACGGCCCTAAAAATTGAACTGATCGAAGGAGCGCGGGCGCTTTGGCAATATGGCGTGGGCGGCACCCTATTCCTGATCGGCTTCGGGCTTGCGTTTCGAATTACGTTTTCTATGGGTTGGCGAAATGCATTTGGTGAAAAGCGCGGGCTGCAAACCACTGGCTGGTTCGCATGGAGCCGTAATCCGATTTATGTCGTAACATGGATTGGCCTGATGGGATGGGCGCTTATTGCAAAATCGCTTCTCGTAACGCTGCTTCTTTTTGCCTGGGCTCTTCTTTATTTGCTTGCGCCGTTAGTGGAAGAACCCTGGTTAGAAAAACATTATGGCGAAGAGTATCTCGCGTACAAAGAAACAACCCCGCGGTTCTTATAGCGCGGCATTCTCTCGTTTGTTTATTTCACCGCTTCAGCTTGTCGAATAAATCGACCAACTCCGAGACCTTCTCGCGCTGGTCCTTTTTGTTGCCGGCGGCAATCGCATCGGCGACGCAATGCGCAGCGTGATCCTTCAGGATTTCGCTCTCAGCCCGCGCGATGGCGGATTTAACGGCCTGAATTTGGTGCAGAATATCAATGCAATAGCGGTCTTCCTCGATCATTCGCGCGATTCCGCGCACCTGACCTTCGATTCTCTTAAGGCGATTTAAGGATGATTGCTGTTTAGTGGTGCTCATTGACAATAATACCCCGGTAGGGTATCCTATATAAGTGATGTCGAAACGCAGATCAATAATATCTTCGGCCCCGGCCAAGATTTTTACCGTGTTTCTGGCGCTAGCATTCGTGCTGACGCCGGCGATCTGTTGTTGTTTCGGCGTTGGCAGCCAGGCCATGGCCGCGCCGGTTTCCGAAATGGCGGAAGAAGATTGCCACGGTCACGGCGCCGGCGAGATGGCTCCGGATGAGCATCAACAATCAGACGAGCACAGCAAAAACTGCCCTGACGAGGCATGTACAGGCTGTGCGTCTGCGAGCGCCTTCGATGGCGTAAAGAGCGAGCGCTTTGTGATCGCAGCGTCGGCTGGCGTCGATACAATTGCAACGATCAATGAGTCAGAAACTGCAATAACGCCGATAGCATCGCTCATCGCCGCTATTCATCCGCATCGAGGACCGCCACCGCTTGTGCGAACGTCTCTCGTTACGTTGCACGTCCTACTCCTGAATTAAACCTCCTCCTGCAAATTAGCTGTTTGCCGCGCGAAATTCTGCGCGAGCATTTTTTTAATTCGCGCGATGAATTCGCGTTTCCACCTTTGCAGGAGGAAATCATGGCCAAAAAGCCATTACTACATAAACAACAATATTCTGATGTCCGCCCCGGACCGAAAAAGACCGGCAGGGCTTTCGGTAATCTGCTGAGCCTGGGCGTTGCCGCTCTTTTCATGCTGGGCGCGCCGACAGCCTGGGCGGCCGAAACGATTGGCCTTGATGAAGCCGTCGAAATCGCGCTTGACGCAAATGATCCGACGGTCGTGCGGTTCGAAGAACGCGCCGAGGCGCTTGACGAGAGAGCCATTGCAGACTCCCAGCTTCCGGACCCGCAATTGCGTGTCGGTCTTGCAAATTTTCCCGTAGACACGTTCGACTTTGAGCAGGAAGCCATGACGCAGGTCCAGGTCGGCATGCGCCAGAGTTTCCCGCGCGGAAAGACGCTCTCCAAAACAAGGGAAAAAAGATATGCGCAAGCCGCAGGCGAACGGGCCGGCGGACTTTTGCAGGAATTGCAGATCGCCCTTGATACGCGCTCCATCTGGCTCGAACTTTATTACTGGTACGGCGCGCGCGAGACGGTTCGCGAAAGCCGCGAGGCGGTTGCCGAACTGGTTGACGTTATCGAAGCGTCATTTGCAACAGGCGTTCAGTCCAATCAGGACCTGTTGCGCGCCGAGCTGGAACTCAGCCTTCTTGATGACCGCGCCGTGGAAGTTGAGCGGCAGATTGAGGCCTTGACCGCAGAGCTTGCGCGGTTGATCGGCGAAGGGCCGGCGCGCCGCGAGCTGCCTTCCGCATTTCCAAACCTGACGGCGCTTACATCCCGGCAAGCGATAGAAGACGCGCTCGCCAGACATCCAAGCATCCTCATGGAAAACGCACGCATTGATGCCAGCAACAGCGATGTTGATATCGCGCGTCAGGAATACAAGCCCGGCTTTTCTCTGGATATCGGCTATGGCGGGCGCGGGGGCAACCGCCCTGACTTTGCCTCAGCGATGATCGTCTTCGACGTGCCGCTCTTTACCAAAGACCGTCAGGACCGGCGGGTTTCGGCTGCGCGAAAAAATCGATCCGCAGCGCGTATGGACCGGGCCGCCAAGCTTCTTGAACTGAAGAAAAGGCTGGACCTTACCTACGCAAACTATGCGCGCCTCGGTGAGCGCGTGGAACTTTTCGAACGCGTTGTTGTGAACCGCGCATCTGCCAATGCCGATGCAGCGCTTGACGGCTATCAGAATCAGGTCGCCGATTTTGCCGAGCTTATTCGCTCGCGCCTCGCTGCCCTGGATACGGAACTCAAGCTTCGCCGCCTGCGTGTTGATCGCGCGCAGGCCCAATCGCAACTTTTATTCCTGACAGGAGAGCGGACATGAAACGCGCCATTCCTATTGTTATCATAAGTGCGCTTATCCTGATTGGCGGCGCGCTGTTTGTAAATTTCTATCCCTTTTCGGGTGAGAGCGCGGAAAGCGGAGCTGAGGGCGACAAAAAAATTCTATACTGGGTCGCGCCGATGGACCCGAATTACCGGCGCGATGAGCCCGGATTATCGCCCATGGGGATGGAACTGATCCCCGTCTATGAGGGCGATGATGCAAACGCGGGCGCAAGCACGGTTCAGATCGACCCTTCGGTCGTCAACAATATTGGCGTGCGCACAGCCAAAGTGGAATCAGGTTCACTGCGTCCGCAGATCCATACCGTCGGGCGGATCATGTATGACGAAGAGCGCGTTGCGCATATTCATTTGCGCGCCAGCGGCTGGATCGAGCGGCTTGCCGTGCGTGCGGAAGGCGAAGCCGTTGATAAGGGCGATCTTCTGTTCGAAGTTTATTCGCCTGATCTCGTCAATGCGCAGGCTGAATTTCTGCAAGCTTTAAAAAGCGGCAGGGCGCAAATCATCAATGCAAGCCGCGAGCGTCTGCGCGCGCTCGATCTTTCCGAAACTCAGATCAGGGACA
>JBCBSY010000222.1:0-4387 GCA_039818925.1 Pseudomonadota bacterium
GCCGTGATGACAACATGCCCGTCCTCATCTTCGTTGGCTTCAATCGACTGGTAGGTGAATCCTTCTGAGAGAAGCGGCTGGGGAGCGCGATAAAATTTCGGGTTCTTGTTGAGATTGGCGAGCTCCTGTTCAAGGGCGCGCCTGACGATAAATTCAAGCGGCAAATATTTCGAAATGCCGGTACGCTCCTCGATTGAAAAGGCGCCGAGCCGCGCCTGTAGTTTTCCATTCTCAACAAACGGGATGAGCGTGACATCGACACTGCCGGTTTCCTGGGCCACACGACTCGGCCGGCCTCTGCCGTTCCAGCCGCAGGTCCAGTATTCGATTTCAAGATAGATCGCGAAGCGGATCGCGTTTTCGGGAAAGCTGATATCCGGGTCGCCGGACTTCCAGCGCTCGCCGCAATCGGCGCGTCGCCGGGCGATCCAGTTCTCCAGGTCCTGCTCGGTTTCTGTCACGAATTTTGTGACATCCGTGGTCAGGACAAGGCGCAAATCGCCATCTTGCGCCGCCTGTCTGTCCGCATGGAATGCAATGTCCGCGATCACCGGACGGCCGCCGAGGTTCACCCGCGTCGGCGCGTCGTAAATCGTGTCGTAACCATCCGGCGCCTGCGCCTGGCAAGTCGCTGACAGGGCCAATGCAGTAAGGAAAGCGGCAATCGTGAATTTCAGCATCCGTCTCTCCTCAAATCGCCGCGCCATCTGCGTCGCGCCGAGCGATCGCAGTGACGGACGGGCTTACGCAGCTTGCCTGACGAGGCCGCGGTTGATTACCAGCTCCGCAATTTGGGCGGCGTTCAGCGCGGCGCCTTTCCTGAGATTATCAGAGACGCACCAGAAGGCGAGGCCGTTGTCGACCGTCGGATCGACGCGCACACGGCTGACAAAGGTGGCGAAATCGCCAACGCATTCCACTGGCGTCACATAGCCGCCATCCTCGCGCTTATCGACCACGAGAAGGCCCGGCGCTTCGCGCAGAATTTCCCGCGCCTCGTCATCGGAAATCGGGCGGTTGAACTCCACATTCACCGCCTCTGCGTGGCCGACGAAAACCGGCACGCGAACGCAGGTCGCGGTCAATTTTATTTTTGAATCAAGAATCTTTTTCGTCTCCGCCGTCATCTTCCATTCTTCCTTGGTGAAGCCATCTTCCATGAAGGCGTCGATATGGGGAATGACGTTGAATGCGATCTGTTTTGTAAAGTGTGACGGCTCGGGCGTGTCGTTGACGAAAATGCCCTTGGTCTGATTGAAAAGCTCGTCCATAGCGTCTTTGCCGGCGCCCGACGTCGATTGATAGGTCGAAACGACAACCCGCTTGATGCCCGCAGCGTCATGCAACGGTTTCAGCGCCACAACGAGCTGGGCGGTGGAACAGTTCGGATTGGCGATGATGTTTTTTTTGCACGCACCCGCAACAGCGTCGGCGTTCACTTCCGGCACGATCAGCGGCACGTCCGGGTCCATCCGGAAATGAGAAGAATTATCGATAACGATGGCGCCGGCCTTGGCGGCTTTCGGGGCCCATTCTTTCGCCACCGAACCGCCGGCGGCGAACAGGGCAATATCGACGCTGGAGAAATCAAAAGTTTCAAGGTCGCGGCATTTCAATGTCTTGTCGCCATAGGAAACCTCGCGTCCGATTGATTGACGTGAGGCGAGGGCGAACACTTCCTTTGCCGGAAACAAGCGCTCAGCAAGGATGGCCAGCATCTCCTGACCGACATTGCCTGTGGCGCCCACGATTGCGACATTGACTTCCATTTCTATGCTCCACTTCAGCGGGGCGACAAGGCGATAAATGCGCCTTCCTGTCAAGCAGCCCTTTCGGCAGGAAATCTAGGTCCGGGAATAGTTTTGTTCAGGAGCGCTATGGCCCCCGAAAGGCACGATCTTGTTCGCGGCGTCATGACCGATATCCGCGCGCCCGAGATAGGGAACGCCAATGCGGGCGCACCAATTCTTCAAAATCTCTTCGCTGGTTTCACCGAAAGGCCGGTCGTTTTCCGGGATGTCGCTGATGCGTCCGAGCATCAGTCCAGCTGAATCGCGGACACCTTGATTAGCCATGATGGCGAACATGGCGCGGTCGATACGGTAGAGATATTCACCCACGTCTTCGAGCATTATGACGTGGCCCGACAAATCCGGCGCCCAGTCCGTGGCGGCCAGATGCGCCAGAATGGTGATATTGAACGCGGCGACTTTTTTTCCCGATACAGCCGCGGGTTCGAGCGTTTCGGGGGCGGTGTGCAGGAGGTAGTCAAGCGCCCGGGCAATGGCGTCCGCGCCGCCGTCGCGGGCAAGATCTGTCGGCATCGGTCCGTGGACCGGCTTGCCGATTTGATCCTTGTAGAGCCGTCCAAGCAGCGTTCCGGCGTCGGAGTATCCGAGATAGGTTTTCTTGCGGGCGTGGTCGTTCAATCGGTCAAACAGCATAGGGTCGAGCCGGCAGGCGCCGTACCCGCCGCGAGCGAACCAGACCGCATCAAATTGCGGGTCGTTGGCGGTTTCCAGAAAGGCGGCGCTGCGTGTTCCGTCGTCGCCGGCGAAATGGCCGGTTTCCAAAAAGCATTGGGAATGAAAAGACAGTTTTATCGCGTCGCCATGGCGCGCTGCCGCAATTTCGGCGGTTTTTTCCGCCAGATCGCGGGTGATAGGCCCGCCGGGGCAGACAAGGGCGATGTGTTTTGTGGTCTTTGTCATCGAATGATGCTTACGACTTATTACATGAATTTACGTTAAAGCGATCCGGCTATGAGCGAAACCAAAGACTATTTCTTTTGCGGGATCGGCGGGTCGGGCATGCTGCCGCTGGCGATGATCGTCAAAGCGCGCGGCGCCCATGTGGAGGGTTCCGACCGCGCGCTTGATCAGGGGCGCACCGCGGCGAAGTTCGACTATCTGAAAAGTTTAGGGATTGCGCTCCATCCCCAGGACGGAACCGGGGTGACGCGCGGGTCGCAAACTCTCGTGGCCTCGGCGGCGGTCGAAGAGACGGTGCCGGACGTTGTCGCCGCAAAGAGGGCTGGCGCATCCCGGTTGTCGCGGGCGGAGCTGCTGGCGCAGCTCTTCAATGATTCCAGCACACCAATCGGCGTCGCCGGCACCAGTGGTAAATCGACGACGACCGGCATGATCGGCTGGATCTTGCATCACGCCGGCATGGCGCCGGCCGTGATGAACGGCGCCGTGATGAAAAACTTTGTCAGTGCAGACGCGCTCTTTGCCAGCGCGGTCATAGGCGGTGGCGACGCTTTCGTCAGCGAGGTCGACGAAAGCGACGGCTCGATCGCGATGTTCAAACCGAAAATCGCAGTGCTGAATAATGTCGCCCTTGATCATAAGTCGATGGACGAGCTGCGCGATCTGTTCGGCCGGTTTATCGCGAAGGCCGACATTGCCGTACTCAATCTCGACAATGAAGAAACCGCGCGGCTCGCTGCGGCGCGGGAGAATGGCAAGGCGACCTATTCGCTTTCCAATCCTGCCGCTGACCTTGCGGCGGACAAAATCGAGCCCCAGCCCTTTGGCGTCTCTTTTGAAGTAAGACATCGCGACGGCGGCTGCGCTGCCGTCGATCTGAAGATGCCGGGTCGGCACAATGTATCAAATGCGCTGGCGGCCATTGCCGCCGCGATGGCTTGCGGCGTTGCGCTGGAAGACGCAGCGAGGGCCCTGGAAGCCTTCGAGGGCGTCAAACGCAGGCTGGAGTATGTCGGCGAGACCGGCGGCGTCACCATTATCGACGATTTCGCCCATAATCCGGACAAAATCACCGCCAGCCTGAATTCCCTACATGAATTTCCCGGACGGCTGTTGGTGATGTTTCAGCCCCATGGGTTTGGCCCGTTGCGGCTTATGAAAAATGAATTCATCGAAACGTTTTCAAGCCATCTGGCTACGGAGGATTTACTCCTCATGCCAGAGCCGGTCTACTTTGGCGGAACGGTCGACCGGTCCGTTTCCAGCAAGGATATTACGCATGGCGTCAGCGCCAAAGGCAAGAACGCAGAAGCATTTGAGACCCGTGAAGACTGTGGGCGGCGCCTGCTTGCATTAGCAAAAGCCGGAGACCGGATCGTGGTTATGGGTGCGCGTGACGACACTCTTTCGGTCTTTGCAAACGACCTGCTTGATCGGCTTGCGCGTCGCTTTTGATAGAATTCCCAAAACCAGACCTGTTTCGCTAGAGCTGCGACAAAACGCGCGATACAAGCCCGGTATTCCTGATCCAAATCAATGCGCGGTGCGATCGTCCGCGCGAATTATCCTTCAGGTTAGCAACAGGGGATCACATGCGTATACCGCTTATCACTGCCGCCGTTTTTTCCGCCTTTACTGCTGTTCCGGCAGCGGCGGACCAGGGCGATTTACTCGTG
>JBCBSY010000223.1:0-4347 GCA_039818925.1 Pseudomonadota bacterium
TGCAGCACCCGCCGGATTACGGCTCGCGGGCGCCTTCCACCGCCGGCGACCGTGGCGAATGCTTGACCGCGATTATTCAGCCGCCGCTTTTTCGGATAGTTCGGGTGCGCCTGCCGCAGTTTTCATGGCAGGCGGTCATCGCAATTCGTCACACGCGATCAAGCATTCGCCACGGTCGCCGGCGGTGGAAGGCGCCCGCGAGCCGTAATCCGGCGGGTGCTGCATGAACTGAAAGCGAGGCACGCCCAAAACAGCGGCGCTTAACCCTAATCGGACTATTGCCAACGGTCTAAACGGCACATGTGGCCGCTTTTGGTTAAAGCGTCATACAAGCGGGATAGCTTCTTTTTGCGTTGAATATTGCACAGGCGAGCCTATCTTTAGCTATGCACTTATGGGGCGAGGGCGTTATTATGCGGACCATGCGGCTTTGGGGTTACTCCGGACTTTTCGCGATTGCAGCGGCGCTATTTTGTTTTATCGCATTCGCGCAGCAACCGGTTCAAGACAGTCGCTCCGGCGTCATTCTGACATTGAATGGCGCCGTGACGCCGCCTGCCGCGCAATATCTCGAGCGCGAAATCCAAGCCGCTTCCGACACGGGCAAGGAACTCATCATCATCGAGATCGACACCCCCGGCGGGCTGATGACATCGATGCAGACGATCATCAAAGCGATCCTCGCGTCCGACACGCCGGTAGCGACGTATGTGTCGCCGCAGGGCGCCCGTTCCGCCAGTGCTGGCCTCTATATCATGTACGCCGCACACGTCTCTGCAATGGCCCCGGCAACCAATACCGGCGCAGCGACGCCCATTGAAGTCGGCGGCGCGCCCTCCGACAACAGTCCGTTCGACGAAGAAACAGAAGAAGCGCCTGCGGAAAACGATACGGCGACGGAAGAGGGCGCTGGCGAAGAAGCCGTCGATGGTCCGGACAGCGTCAATAATTCTGATGCAAGCGAAGGCGGCGAAACTGCGGAATCAAGCGAAGCTGTTCGCGATGCGCCTGCTGAAGAGCTGCGCGATCTGGACCGCGAAGACGCGCCGCCTCTGTCAAGCGGAGACGCATCCCGCGCCAAAGCCATCAATGACGCCGTTGCCTATATCCGCGCACTGGCGGAGGAACGGGGCCGCAACGCCGACTGGGCGGAGAGCGCTGTCCGCGACGCCGTCTCCATCACCGCCAACCGGGCGCTCGAACTTGGCGTCATCGATATCGTCGCCGATGACATTGACGATCTGCTTGCGCAGATGAACGGACAGACGGTCATAGTCGCGTCCGGCGAAAAAACACTGAACACGGAGGATTTGCGCCTCGAACGGGTCGAAGCCAGCCCGATTGAACAGATCCTCAATTTCATCGCGGATCCGAATGTCGCGGCGATTTTGATGTCGCTCGCCATTACAGGCATCACCATCGAAATGTGGAACCCCGGATCAATCTTCCCCGGCGCCGTCGGAGTCTTGTGTCTGGTGCTGGGCCTTTATTCCTTCCAAGTGCTGCCGTTCAACTGGCTTGGTCTGGCGCTGATGGGCGTTGGCGGAATCATGCTGGTGTTGGAGGCGTACAGTCCGACCTTCGGGGTTGTCGGCCTTGCGGGGCTTCTGGTTTTCGGCTTCGGATTGTTCATTCTTTTCCCGGAAGGCTATCGCGTTTCGACTGGCGTGATTGGAACCATTCTCGCCTTCGCCGGCGCGTTTCTCGGCCTCATCTTATTTGCCCTGATCGGCTCGCGCAGCCACGGACCGATGATTGGCGCAGAGGCCATTCGCAAGCGCGAAGGCGTTGTGGACGAATGGGACGGCAATGAAGGCTGGGTCATCGTCGAGGGCGAGCGCTGGCGCGCGCGCGCCGACCGGCCGCTGTCCCGCGGAGACAAGATCCGTGTTGTCGAAGTCGATGGACTTGTGCTGGTCGTCAAGCAAGCGAAAGCCGGCGGTCTGCTTGGCGGGCTGCAACCAAGAGAGGCCTGATCCCTGGATGGCTGAGTTCGCTGGTATGCCGGAAAATCCTGTCGCCTTTGCCGTGTTCGCAATCCTCGCCGGATTCGCACTGGTCGCGGCGGCGAAACTCTACGGCCTTTTTTTCATGCGCTGGAAAACGCCGTTTCGAGTCGGCGAAGCGATGTATGTCAACCGCGCTGAAGTTGTGGAGTGGGCGGACGGCGAAGGCTATGTCTCCGCAGGCGGCGAACTCTGGCGCGCGACGTCCAAAGACAGCCTTTGCGCCGGCGATCATGTCGCTGTCAAATCCGTTAACGGCCTGACTTTGTCCGTCGTCAGAAAATCAGAATAACGTATCGCTTTACCGGCGGCGCGTCACAGACCAAAAAGGAGACCTTCCATGCCCGGCCTTAGCATTCTCGGCTTTATTGCGTTTGCGGTGATCTTCATCGCGACAAACATCATCAAGGTTTTGAAAGAGTATGAGCGCGGCGTGGTCTTCACGCTGGGCCGCGTCGGGCGCAAAGCGGCGGGGCCAGGGCTTGTGCTGCTGATCCCGGTTATTCAGCAAATGCGCAAAGTCGACATGCGCACGCTCGTCCATGACGTGCCGACCCAGGACGTGATCAGCCAGGACAACGTCTCGGTGAAAGTGAACGCGGTGATTTATTACCGGGTGGTCGATTCCGTGCGCGCCGTGGTTCAGGTTGAAAACTACATGGCGGCGACCAGCCAACTGGCGCAAACAACTCTTCGGTCTGTCCTCGGCAAACACGACCTTGATGAAATGCTGCAGGAACGCGACAAGCTGAACAAGGACATTCAGGAGATCCTCGATCATCAGACGGAAGCGTGGGGCATCAAAGTGTCCAACGTCGAAATCAAGCATGTTGACGTGGACCCGTCGATGATCCGCGCCATCGCCAAACAGGCCGAGGCCGAACGCGAACGTCGCTCGAAGGTTATTCTCGCGGAGGGTGAATTCCAGGCGGCGGCGAAGCTGTCGGAAGCGGCGAATGTTCTATCGACGTCGCCGGGCGCCATGGAGCTGCGTTATCTGAACTCGCTCCAGGAAATCGCCGGCGACCGCACCAACACCATCGTCTTTCCGTTCTCCATAAACGAAATGGTTGACCGTTTCAGATCATAGTCAACGGCCGTTCTGCAATTATGGCGCGCCTAATCGGCGCGCCATTTTTTTGACCCCCTCGGTCAGGCGCTCAAGATCATCCTCGGCAATGGTCAGCGCTGGCGTGAGATAGATGACGCGGCCCAGCGGGCGAATGAACAATCCGTCCGCGATAAACGCCGCCCGTGCTTCCTCAACATTAAAGTCATCTCGCATCTCCACTGCGCCCATGGCGCCGAGCACGCGCACGTCTTTGACACCCGAGAGAGCGCAAAGCGGCCTCAGCGCGTCCTCGAGATGCGCGCTGATGGCATGCGCCTGTTCCAGCCGGGGCTCCCGCTCAAACAGATCAAGCGACGCATTGGCCGCCGCACAACCGAGCGCATGACCGCAAAACGTCGGCCCATGCATCAGCGCTTTCGCCGGATCGTCATCGTGAAAGGCGTCGTAGACTTTTCCGCTTGCGATTGTCGCCGCCAGGGGCGCAACACCGCCCGTCAGCGCCTTGCCGACGGTCATGATGTCCGGCGCAACACTCGCGCGGTCGCTCGCAAACATTGATCCGGTGCGCGCAAAGCCGGTGAAAATCTCGTCAAAAATCAGGAGAACGCCGTGCTCGTCGCAAAGCGCGCGCAATCGTTTCAGCGTTTGTTCTAAATGAACGCGCATGCCGCCGGCGCCCTGCAGCAGCGGCTCGACCATCACGGCCGCAATGGTCTTATCCCTCGAAAGCAGGGTGGCTAACGCGTCCGCCGCCGCCTCATCGTCAGGCAGCGCAACAACGTGCTGGCTCGCCACGGCGCCAGCAAAAAGCGCATGCATGCCCTCTTCCGGGTCACATACCGACATCGTCGCGAAGGTGTCGCCGTGATAGCCGCCGGTGAAAGAAACAAATCTTGTGCGGTGTTCGCCATGCGTATTGCGCCAGTACTGCACGGCGATTTTCATTGCGACTTCCACCGCGACCGAACCAGACTCGGTGAAAAACACACGCGTCAAATCGCCCGGCGCCAACGCCGCCAACCGCGCCGCCAGACGATAGGCCTGTTCATGCGCAAGACCACCCAGCATCACATGAGGCATCGTCTGAAGCTGCGTTTCAACAGCTTGCAAAATGTGAGAGTGATTATAACCGTGGGCCGACGTCCACCAGCTCGCGACGCCATCGATTAGCGTGCGCCCGTTCGCGAGCGTGATGCGCACGCCGCTCGTCTCAATGGCGGCGGCGGGCCGCGGCTCCGTTTTCATTTGCGCATAGGGCAGCCAGATGTG
>JBCBSY010000224.1:0-4337 GCA_039818925.1 Pseudomonadota bacterium
TGCGCTCCAGCTTTGAGGATCAATTCTTATCGGATCTATTTCTCGCGATGATGACGGTAACCCTTCATGACTGGGTAAACCGGGGCCAGACAAGCAACCTAAGTAAGGATCTAAATGACCGTTTTGACGCGCTTTATTTCGGCATCGTTGCTGATTGAAACCTTATAAACGCGTACCGACGTACTATCACTGTCCCGTTGACAGTTATATTAGACTGTGGTCTAAAATATTGACATATTGCTTTTGAGCGAATGTCTTGAATGGTGCGAATACGATCAATTTTAGTGTTCTTTGCGGTAGTGGTGTCGATCGCTCATGCTGACGACAGCATTGAAGTGGAAAAGTGGCGTGAAGACGCAGACGCTTATGTCGCGCAATTACTGTCCGCCCATGACGATCCATTTCATACGACCAACGAGGCGGCGTTTTTCATCGCACTGAATGAATATAAGTCTTCGGTTGAAGATATGAGTTACAGCGAGCGTGTTGTCGGCCTTGCGCGCATCGCGGCGCTCGTTGGAGACGGTCATACTTGGATGCCGCTTTACACTGTGCCATTTGGCAGTTTGCCGCCTGGGCCTAATTTTCGCGTTTTGCCTGTGCGGTTTGAACTGTTCGATGACGGGCTGTTCGTCGTAGGCGCTGATGCCGTTCATGAAGGTCTTTTGGGAAAAAAGGTTGTGCGTTTTGACGACGTCGATGCTGATGAAGCTCTGGCGCGCGTGCTATCCATTCTGCCTCTAGACGCGCCGCAATTTTCGTCAGAGCTCGCGCCGGAATGGCTTATGCTCCATGACATTTTGCGTGTGTTCGGAATGGCCGGGGAAGACAATGTGGTGATCGGAACGGCGGCGGGCGATAAATTTCCCATTCAGCCCTTGCCGGGGCGTGCTGTGATGGACTGGATTTTTACGAATGATGCGCCGCCGGATGGCGTGACCGGATGGAAGACGGCGCGTCAGGGCCGGCCGCCTGTTTTCCGTCAGCCGCGAACCAGTTACTGGCGCATGTCCGAAATGGATGAAGTGCTTTATGTACAGCTGCTCGAAATCCGCAATGAGGAAAATCAGACCCTTCGGGAATTTGGAAAATCTGTGGCTGTGCGCCTGTCTGCGATGGACCGCCCAAAACTCGTACTCGACCTGCGCCTGACAACAGGAGGCGACGGTCTTCTCAACGCTGATTTTGTCGCGGAGCTTGCAGCACTGAAGCTGGCGGTAGAAGATTTTTCCGTCCTGATTGGCCGGGCGACCCATTCAGCGGCAATCATGCTCTTGTCGCGGCTCGAACAGGAAACGCAAGCCCGATTTGTCGGGGCCCCCGCAGGAGACAGACCGAACCATCATGGCGAAACCAATATTTTTGTGACGCCAAATTCGCAATTACCAATTATTTACGCCAGCGAGTATTATCAAACTTCGTTTGCTGGTGATGATCGAAAATTTCACGCGCCGGCGATCCGCGTTCAATACAATTTTGAACACTATAAAAAAGGTGAAGACCCCGTCTTAAGCACGGCGCTTTCTCATATGAATGTTTCGGGAGAAGAATGAAGGTGCCCATGATGAGAATAATTATAGCTGCCATCTTAGGGCTAACTGCAGCTTTCACGCAGACTTCATCGGCTAGTGGAGCAGCCATGCAATCGGGCTGGGCGTCGGATGCGGGAAACGATTATGTCGGAAGAATCTACTATTATATTCGGTCGAATTCAGACCTAAGCCGACCAGAGAGGATTCATGTATTCCGGAAAGCGGCGAATGAAATTCATGTCTTCAAGGTCGTGCGGCGTTGCCGGCGTTCCGGCTACGTAACGGCAAAATTAGATCTCTTGTCGGCGAGCGCCCACGCTTTTACCAGTGGGCAATTGACACCGACTATGGAAGTTTTCGAATTTGCGTTTCTCACTTGGAACCGGGAAGAAGAGCGGCTCGAGGTGCTTGTCGAGTTGCCGAACGCAAAAATCGTTGAAGAAGCCCCTGTATTGTTGACGCCATGGCACCTTTTTGATTTCGATCTGGCGAGTTTAACGGTAATGACGCCATATTTGATGTCGCCGCAACGCGGATTTTCTTTTGGCATGGCGCTTCTGTGGGCCGATGAAACAGAAAGTGATCCCGCCACCTGGATGGGCGACGTGACTGCGCGATATGACGGCACGGAGCAACGACTTGGTCACGACACGTTACGTTATGAATTGACTGGCAGCGCGTTGGAGGGCTCGCGTTCGACGGGGCCGTATGGCGCACTCTGGCTTGATGACGACGACGGGCATATTGTTGAAGCAGCATTTCCCATGCCAAACCATCCAGGGTACACAGATTTTCTTCTTCGGCTGGAGAGAGTGAGCGACGGTGGCTCGGCGGAATGGGATGAACTGCTAAACGCCCATTACCAAGACTGCGAATAGATATTCGTTTCTAGCAAGCGGGAGTCGGAGTTTTTGATATCTGATTGGCGCCGCCGGTGGCGACGGCGTGAAACGCAATCGCTGACAGGAAAACCGTGAACAGGATGTCGCGCGCAATACTGAGCCACAATCCGCTTGCTGTTAAAAGCACCATCGTAATCGTGAAAGTCGCTCCGGCGGCGCGGTGAAGCGCGGTGCCTTTGCGCGCCGCAAAGGCGGTGAACCCGGCGATGATCGCAACACAGCCGATCCAGAAATGTGCGCCGCCAAGAAGCTCCGGTTCGCTCACGCCGAGCCTCTGCTTGCCTGTGATGATCGGCGAAGCAGCGTGCGC
Source organism: Pseudomonadota bacterium (assembly GCA_039818925.1). Classification (GTDB taxonomy): domain Bacteria; phylum Pseudomonadota; class Alphaproteobacteria; order Caulobacterales; family Parvularculaceae; genus Hyphococcus. Next base: position 2,745 of record JBCBSY010000224.1, read on the forward strand.
GCAAGCCAGAACAGCATCAGCACAAAGATGATCAGTTCAGGCGCCGCCAGAATGCCGGAATTGCGAACCGCCTCAGGGAACGCCTTTGCGCCGGGGCCGGTGAAGGCGGAACCCGCGGCGATGAAGAAACCAAGGCACATGCGCCACAGGTGCCGAGCGATTCGATGGCGGTCAGAGAGCGCTTTGCGAAAGAGGAGGCTGACATCCCCTAAAGCGGCGACGCCGGCCATTCCTGAAAGAAAGAAATAGTCCGCCGCATGAAACCCCAACAGCAAGTCGTCCGGCAGGGTCAGGGCGTAGGCGCCTGCGGCGATCAACCCGGCGACATTGAGGACATTCACGATCCCGACCGCCAGGCTCGCGCGCCCCAGGCGCGGGTCACGCGCCTGCGCCGTCAGCCAGCTTGAGAGAATCAGCGTGACCCCCAGGACGCCGGCGTGGAAGGTGATGTAAAACTCATCCGCCTTTACAAGGCCCAAAACGGCGCCGAGCGCCGATGAGATAATCATGGCGGCGGCGAACACCCGGCCCGCGCCGATATGGATCGCCGCGCCCTTCCGGGCGCCGAGCGCGACCGCGCCTGCGGCAATGGCGATGGCGCCGGAGGCGACGTGGGCCCCTGCAATGACATCGATAATCACGCGAAAGGGCGCGCCAAAAGCGGCGCCGCTCAAATCCAGCATTGTCTTCTATCCTGATCCTGATTTTCCTGATCTGGCTGCCGCGTATCGCGGCGACCTGGACATGGGCCGGATAGCGACATGATTACAGAGACATGTCGTCCGCGCGGGACGGCGCGGACAGTTACTGGCGATAAAAAATCCGGCGTCCAGGCCCGTTGATTTCGCCGCGGACGCGAACCAAAAGGGAAGCATGCAAAGCGAGGGGATGATTGCACTTTCCGCGGCGACCGCGGGCATCGCGGCGGCGGGGGCCGTCTCGGCCTTCCGCGGCGGCGACGCGAGGAGAGCACGCCTTTTTCTTTTTGCGGTGTTCGTGCTCTTCGCTGGCGTCGCTTCGATCCCGCTTGTCGTTGCATTCGCGCGCAGTCTTTACGTCTTCTATATGCCTGCCGTGCTGCCCATGCTGTTGGCTTTGCCGCCGGCTGTGTACCATTATGTCGCCGCACGCACCGCCGAAGCGGCGCTACAGCCGGCTGCTTCGGCCATTCACTGGCGCGATGGCGTCTTGCCGGCCGCAGGCGCGATCGTGACGATCGGCTACTGGTTGCTGCCTGATGCATCCAGAACGGCCATGTTCGTCGATGGAAAACTGCCGCCGGGTTTTGCGCCGTCTGCGCTCGCCTATACGACTTTCATTCTCATCTTTGTCTGGTCGCTTGCCTCACTCGGCTATCTGTTGGCGACGCTGCGGCGTCTCGGCGCTTTTCGGGCGAGGCTCAAAGATCTCTACTCGAACACGGATGCGCGCGAGCTGCGCTGGATTGATTGGTTCATGGCGTTTCTTGTCGCGCTCTGGGCCGCGGCGGCAATGTCGCTGCTCAGCGATAATTTCGGTCCTGGCCTTGTGTTCCCGGGAGAGATTGTCTTTGCCCTCACGGCCGTCCTTCTCCTGTTTGTCATTGCCTTTGCC
>JBCBSY010000225.1:0-4324 GCA_039818925.1 Pseudomonadota bacterium
CGAGACGTGCTGGATGTCGTCATCCTCGAAGCAACGCAGAACGTGGACGATGGCATCGACTTCGCGGATGTTGCCGAGGAACTGGTTGCCGAGGCCTTCGCCCTTCGATGCGCCTTTCACCAGGCCGGCGATATCAACAAACTGCATGCGGGCGGGAATGATTTCTTTTGATCCCGCGATGGCCGCCAGCTGTTTCAATCGCGGTTCGGGAACGGCGACATCGCCGACATTGGGTTCGATTGTACAGAACGGATAGTTTGCCGCCTGCGCCGCCGCCGTTTTTGTGAGCGCATTGAACAGCGTCGATTTGCCGACATTCGGCAGCCCGACAATACCGCATTTAAAGCCCATAGCTTGGTCTTTCTATTCTTTCTTGCCCAATAGCTTGTTGAATGCGTCGGCAAAAGGATTTGTCTCTGCGGCTTTCGACGCACTGGGGTTTTTTTGATCTTGCTGGATGTTCGGTGCGCCAGTCTTTGGTTTTTGTATTGGAGTTGCCGGCAGTTTGCTTGGCGCAAGTCTTTGCGCGACGGCGGTCGCAAACCTGTTGCTGTTTGGGTCCGTAAGTTGGGGCGCGGCGTTTGCGATAGCGTCCAGCATGGCAGTCAGCCAGTCCTGATCTGCTTTCGCGAAATCGCCAAGCACATGACTGGTAACCCGCGATTTGTCGCCCGGGTGACCGATTCCGATGCGTACACGGCGAAAGCCGTTGCCAAGATGGGCGTCGATCGAGCGTATCCCGTTATGACCGGCGGCGCCCCCGCCGGTTTTGACGCGCAGCTTGCCCGGCGCGAGATCAAGCTCATCGTAAAAGACGATGACGTTATCTGGATCGATTTTATAAAATCGCGCCGCCTCGCCCACGGCGCGGCCCGATTCGTTCATAAAAGTCTGTGGTTTCAGGATGAGCGCTTTTTCGCTGTTGAGATTGCCTTCTCGAAGCTCGCCCTGAAACTTGGATCTGGGCGGGCTGAATTGATGCGCGTTGGCAATCGCATCCACGGCCATAAAACCGACATTATGACGGTGGCGGGCGTATTTTTCGCCGGGATTGCCCAAACCCACGAGCAGCAGCATTTTGGGCTCCAAGCCGTCTGAAACGGCAACTTTAAAAAGAGGAGGGTGTTACTCCTCTTTCTCGCCTTCTTCTTTTTCTTCGCCTTCAGTTTCGGCTTCTTCTTCCGTGGCAGCCTCTTCTGAGTCGTCGGACGACCGCAGCGCTGACGGCGCGGCGATGGTGGCGATGGTGAAGTCGCGGTCTGTAATCGTGAAGGTCACGCCATCAGGAAGGTTGATTGTCGACGCGTGAACGCCGTCACCGACTTCAAGACCGGTAACGTCGATTTCGAAAACCTCCGGAATGGCGGTTGCCGGCGCATAAACCTCGACGGCGTGGCGCACAACGTTCAGAACGCCGCCCTTCTTCAGACCAGGCGAGGCTTCTTCGTTGATGAAGCGCACCGGCACATCGACATTGATGCGAGTCTTTTCGTCAACGCGCAGCAAATCGACATGAATAGGGTGGCCTTTCACCGGATGAATTTGCACGTCACGGGCGATCACCGGCTGCTGGCCGTCTTCCCCCGGCACGTCGATTTTGGCGAGCTGAGCGCCCAGCCGGCCGTTCAAGAAGGCCTTGTTGACCTCATTGGTTTTGAGGTTGATCGCCACCGGATCGGCGCCGCCGCCATAAAGCACGCCCGGCACCCAGCCCTCGCGCCGCGCCGCCCGGGCGCCGCCTGTGCCAACGCCTTTGCGGGGTTCACAGTGAAATACGTCGGTTTCTGCCATGGTCTGGGCGTCCTTCGTGCAAAAACCGCCGCGGCGGAGAGCCTTGTTCCGGGCCCCGCAACGGCGGAAAAATCCTGATTGAAGGGCGGTCTATAGAGGAAAGCCTTTAGGACCGCAAGCGATGAAATTGGTGAATTTTCGGGGCTTTTTGCGCTCATTTGCTTTGCTCGCGGGCTTTGGTCAGAAGAGGGGCCAAAGCGGCTTGTCGCGGCAGGCCCTCCGTTCGCCGCAGTCGATTGGACAGGCTGACGCGCGGGCGAAAAAATGGCGTCTCCAGAAACTGGAAGGGGTAAAATCCATGTCACTTATTTCTCGCGTCGGGGCGGCCTTATCGGCTGTGGCGGCGTTGTTTTCTGTCTCGGCGCTCTCTCTGGCCGCGGATTTTGAAACGCCCGTCGAATATCACACGCTCGACAATGGGCTGAAAGTGGTCCTTTCGGAGGATCATGCGGTGCCGACGACCACCATTGGGGTCTATTACGGGATCGGGTTCCGCATCGAACCGCGCGACCGGACGGGTTTCGCGCACTTGTTCGAACATATGATGTTTCAGGGCTCGAAAAATCTTGGTAAGGCCGAATTTATCAATCTGGTGAATTCAAATGGCGGCATCCTCAACGGATCGACACGCTATGATTTCACCAACTACTTCGAAGTCTTTCCGTCACATAAAACCGAAACCTTTATCTGGGCTGAAGCGGACCGAATGCGCGGTCTGGACATCACGCAGGAGAACCTGACCAACCAGCAGGGCGTCGTAAAGAACGAAGTCAAGGTGAACGTCCTGAATCAGCCTTATGGCGGTTTTCCGTGGCTCGATCTGCCGCAGCTCGCAAACGAGAACTGGTACAACGCTCATAATTTTTACGGCGACCTGGAAGACCTCGACGCCGCGACGCTCGAAGACGTTCAGCAGTTCTTTGACGATTTCTATGCGCCGAACAACGCTGTCGTTGTGATCGCCGGAGATATCGATCCCGACCAGACGCTGGCCTGGGTGGAACAGTATTTCGGCGACATCCCGGCATCGGATAGCCTGACTTTCCCAGATGTTTCTGAGCCGCGTCAGGAAGCAGAAAAGCGTTTGGAGAAAACGGATCCTTTAGCGCCGCGCCCGGCCGTGGCGTGGGCCTACCATGTGCCTGAACGCGGCACGCCTGAATGGTACGCGATGTTCGTGATTGACGCGATGCTTACCGAGGGTGATGATAGCCGGCTTCACCAGAAAATGGTGCAGGAAAAAGGTTTTGCATCGAACGTGCCGGGCGGCGTCAACTGGCCGCTGGGGAACGCCTATAACTATAACGGCCCGATGATCTGGTCGGCGTTCATGATCCATGATCCGAAAAACACCTCAGATGAGATCATCGCCGAACTCGACGCGATTGTTGAAGACTTGCAGACAAATCTGGTCAGTGAAGAAGAGTTCAATCGCGCGGTCACAAAAATACGCTCAAACCTCTATGACACCATTGGCGACGGCAACCGGATTGGGCTTATCGACCTGTTAGCGGTGTTTGCGCTGTTTGACGACAATCCGAGCCGGATCAACGGTCTTGTTGAGGAATTCGATGTGGTGACGCCGGAGCTGATCCGGGCAACCGCCAAGGAATATCTTCGCGACACGAACCGCTCCGTGATCACGCTGAAGCCTGGCGCTGGTCAGTAAGGGCAGGGAGATACAATCATGAAAAAACTTTTCACACTCGCTGCTGTCCTCATGTCTGTCGCTATTGCGGCGCCAGTCGCCGCACAAGATCGCGAAGCCCCGCCCGAAGGCGGCGAGCCGCGCGATTTTACATTGCCGAATATCGAAAACTATTCGCTTCGCAACGGCATGAAAGTGACTCTGGTTCCCTATGGCCGCGTTCCAAAGGCGATTGTTCGCGCTTCGGTGCAGGTTGGGAACCTCAATGACGGCGACACGCCGTGGATCTCGGACCTCGCCGCCGACATGATGGGCGAAGGATCGGATGGAAAGACCGCGTCTGAGCTTGCCCTTGAAGCCGCCATGATGGGCGGCGACATCAATATCGGCGTTGGCCTCGACCAGACTAATGTCACCATGGACGTTCTGAGTGAAACCGTTCCGGATGCGGTCAGTCTGATTGCTGGCGTTCTGCAGCGCCCGAATTTTCCAGAAGCTGAATTTGATCGCATTCAACAAAATCGATTGCGCAATATTTCAATTTCATCAACCCAGCCGGGCCCGTTGGCGCAGGATGCGTTTACGAAAGCGATCTATCCGGGACATCCTTACAGTCGCGCGACGCTGCCCGATGCGGAGGAATTCGCCGCGCTGACGCTTGACGATGCCAAGGCGTTCCACGCGGAGAATTTCGGGGCCCAGCGCACGCATCTCTACATTGTCGGCCAGTTTGACCGGCGCGCTGTGCGTCGCGCGATCAACCGCAATTTCCGGGGGTGGGACGCGGGACCAGAAGCGCTGGAGTTGACCCCGGCCATGCCCGCGGAAGCGACGGTTGCGCTGATTGACCGGCCGGGCGCCGTTCAGTCGACGATCCGGCTCGGC
>JBCBSY010000226.1:0-4309 GCA_039818925.1 Pseudomonadota bacterium
CGGTCTGGACAAATCCGCATGACGGCTATGCCCGCGTTGAGCAAAACGGGCAGCGCAACAATGCCGATATCAACCAGGGCGGCATCGGAAATGACTCGCGCACCGTTCAGAACGGCACTTCAAACAACGTCACCGTCAATCAGGGCTTTCTGAACAGCAGCACGAATGTCGTTCAGAACGGAACTGGAAACACTGCGACCGTTAATCAGTAATAGCGGCTAGCTCGGGCGGCTTGTGTGAATGTCAGGAGACGAATGCAGGCCGCTCGACCCGGAAATCTGAAAAGAGAGAAGTGAGATGAAAAAAACACTGTTAGGGGTTGCAAGTATCCTCGTCATGTCGACGGGCGCGGCGTTTGCGCAATCGAATAACGATGCTGATATCGTGCAGAACGGCGTCAACAACCAGGCTGAAACATTTCAGCAGCAAGGGCGTGGCTCCACGGACGGTGATATCGACATCACGCAGTCGGGCGCGCGCAATCGCGCCGTCGCTGACCAAAGAGGCGGCGAACACGACGCGGATATCGAGCAGAACGGCGCAAGCAATTTTGCACAGACGAGTCAGACCGGCTTGGACGCCGATATTGATGTGGAGCAGTCCGGTTCTCGCAATATCAGCGAGTCGAGCCAAAGTTCGAACTTTGTGGATGCGCGCGTGCGTCAGTCCGGCAATCGCAATTACAGCAATCTGGACCAGAATGGCCGTTCGAACAGCTCGGATGCGCTCGTCATCCAGCGGGGCGCCGGAAACCGGTCATTCGTTGAGCAGACCAGCATAGGCACGAATGCGTCACGCGGCGCATCTGCACGGGTCGAACAGAACGGCACCCGTAATGAAAGCTACGTCACCCAGTATGGCACCACAACGGGCTCGCCGCCGGTGACAAACAATGAGGCGCGTGTCGTACAGAACGGCAACGCTAATGTCGCCATGATCGATCAAGGCAATTACGACAATAGCGCCAGCATTTTGCAAAACGGCACTGGGAATACTGCGACGATTAACCAGTAGCAGGGCCATCAAGTTTGGCCGAGAGCGGCGGGGCGCGTCGATTTCGGCCTCAGTAATTGAGTACCGAACAACAATTTCGAAGAAGCAGAGAGAGTATCTTATGAAAAAAGTTTTCCTTGGCGCAGTGAGCGCATTTGTTCTGTCAACAGGCGCCGCCTTTGCCCAGAGCAATAATGATGTCGACATCGTCCAGAACGGCGCAAACAACAATGCGGAAGTTGACCAGACGGCCGCTTGGGGTTCAAACAACGAAACAGACGTGACGCAAAATGGCGCTGGAAACGACGCCTTTGTGGAGCAGCGTGGCGGGAATGGCGACATCAATGTCGAGCAGAACGGCACACGCAACCTTGCCGAAGTTGTGCAGTCGCCTTTTGCCGGCGATGTTGATATCCGTCAGTCCGGTACGCGCAATCGCGCCGATGTTGATGATTTCGGCGGCGGCAGCGGTGAAGATCTGGATGTTCGCCAGTCGGGCCGTGGCAATGACGCGTATATCCGCACGCTTGGCGGCGCCAACGACAATGATTTTCTGATTGACCAGAACGGCACACGCAACGAAGCGCGTATCAATGCTGAACTGGGCGCATCCGGCAACGATGCCCGCGTAACGCAGAACGGCCGCAACAACTACGCGAATGTCAATCAGGCCAATTCCAACAACAGCGCTTCAGTGCTGCAGAACGGCACCGGCAACATGGCTAACGTCAACCAGTAGCCATGTTGGCGCGAAGTCGCCTAAAACAATAGTGATCCAGCCCGGTTCTACAAAAGGAACCGGGCTGTTTTTTTGCCCGCTATCGCGACACGCAGTTGCGCAAGCCCGGGTGGAACAGCCCAGGCATTCCCGCTATGTAAAGTCGAACTTGCCGGGAGGTGGCGTGCTTGACCGTCTCACAATTGATCCCGTGGCGGGGCTTGCCGATCGTGGCGGCGTCCTCTGCGTCGTAACAAATGTTGATGGGGCGGCTTATCGTCCGGTCGGCGCCGCCATGGCGTTTCTTCACAACGGGACGCAACTAGGAACAGTCTCGTCTGGCTGCCTGGAGGGCGCCCTCGCTGTGGAGGCAGAGCAGGTCTTCAACACCGGTCAGCCACGACAGGTCCGTTATGGAAAGGGCTCGCCGTGGATCGACATTCAGCTTCCCTGTGGTGCGGGCCTTGATATTCACCTGTGGCGCGCGGCGCGGGGCAAGGCCATTCTTTCCGAAGCTGCCAGGTCCCTGATGGATCGAGAGGCGCGCGCGCTTCTCATTCCACGCAAATGCCTCGAGGCGGCGAGATTAGGTGCGCCAGAGCCCGCCGGTTGGTCTGGTGACGTTTTTAGCCTGCCCCGTATTCCACCACTACGGCTGCTGGTTTTCGGAACCGGCATTGAGACTGTTGCATTTGCTGAGCTTGCGCGCGGTGCCGGGTGTGACGTCTGCGTAGCGAGCGATGAGGCCTTGGTGTCTGATACGCTCTCCGATAAATCGATGCCGATAGACGACGGCATTAAAGAGGCGATTGAAGCAGACGCCCAGACAGCGATTGTCCTATTTTTTCACGACCATCATTCGGAAACGCCGATCCTGGAAACGGCGCTGAAAAGCCCGGCTTTTTGGGTTGGCGCCCAAGGCTCCCGCCAGGCGCAGAAGCTCCGGATTGCAGCGTTACAAGACGAAGGCGTCAAAAACGAATTTCTCGGCCGTCTTCAAGACCGAATTGGGCTTATCCCATCGACCCGGGATCCGCGAACGCTTGCCGTGTCCGTGCTGGCGGATGTTTTTGATGCGTATAAGAAACAGTGGATGGATCCCTATTTCGGCGCGTGTCAAAAAGCTGTGACCGCATGAAAGTTGGGTTGCTGCTCGCGGCGGGGCGATCGCGCCGTTTTGGCGATGCGGATAAGCTGACAGCGCCTTTTAAGGGGCGCGTTCTTGTTGCGCATGCGGCGAGCGTTCTGAAGGCCCTTCCGCTTGACCATCTGATTGCGGTGTCGGCGACGGATGATGTCGATCGATGCCTTGCGGGATTTTCCATCATTCGCAACCCCGCGCCGGAAGAGGGGCAAGGCCGGTCAATATCGCTTGGAGCGCAAGCGGCGCTGGAAATGAGGGCGGAACGGCTCATTATATGTCTTGGCGACATGCCGTTTGTCCCGGTTGAGCATGCCAAAGCTGTGCTTGAACGTTGTACGGACGATCAAGCTTCGGCCAGTTCCGATGGCCGGGTTATCCTGCCTCCGGCGTGCTTTCCCGCCGGATGGCTAAACCAGTTGTCGAATCTTACAGGAGACGCCGGCGCGCGCAGCCTGCTCATCCACCTCCCCAAAGCGGCAGTAGTGTCGGCCGATGCGCGAGCCTTAACCGACATCGATACGCCAGCCGACCTTCAATAGCTGCCTATGTCTTGAGTTGATCGCCGATCGGCAAGGCCCGGATGCGCTTGCCGGTGGCGGCGAAGATTGCGTTCGTTAATGCTGGCGCCAGCGGCGGCGTGCCCGGTTCCCCAACGCCGCCGGGGGCCTCGCTGCTTTCAACGAGCGTGACAGTGATTTCCCTCGGCGCCTGATGAATTCGAGCCATCTCATAGTCATAAAAATTATTCTGCTCGACGCGTCCGCCGGCAACCGTGATCGCACTGGAGAGAATACAGGAGAGCGCAAATACAGTTCCGCCTTCCATTTGGGCGCGAACTGATTCCGGATTAACGGCGACGCCGCAATCACAGGCGACATGCACTCTGGGTATGGAAAGCTCGCCATTGTCGCTGACTTCAACTTCAACGGCGGTTCCGACATAACTCAAGAAGCTGCGGTGGCCCGCAATTCCCATGCCGCGGCCTTGCGGCAGGTCGCTTCGCCAGCCAATTCCATCGGCGGCGAGGTTGATGACGTTTTTCAGGCGCGCCGTCTCAATCGGATAGTCATTATACGGTTGATTGTAGTTCCCATATCCGACCTGAAGTCCTTCCTCTTCGATGTTCAGGATGCGATCGTCGCCGATCAGCTCCAGAAGATAATCTTTCGGGTCGCGTCCCGCGGCGTGTGCGAGTTCGGCGGCGAAGGACTGAACCGCGAAGGCGTGCTGAATATTGTTGACTGACCGCAGCCAGCCAATACGGATCTTGCCTTTCGCTTTGCCATTTTCAAGGCGCATGTTTGGAACAGCGAAAGGGTTGTCCGTAAAGCCGAGACCCAACTCCCCGTCGCTGCCATATTCCGACGCAGGGTTGAACGTTGAGCCGATAGAAGGGAAAGCGACGCGATGACGCCAGGCTGTGAGGGCGCCGTTTTCGTCCAGGGCGCCTTCCA
>JBCBSY010000227.1:0-4306 GCA_039818925.1 Pseudomonadota bacterium
TGCGGATCTGCGTCATACTTCTTTCTTTGGTGAAAAGGTTTCGACCCAGGGCGGCGCCTGCTTTTGCGCGAACGCCATCGCCCCTTCACGCCCCTTGCCGCGTAAGCAGCGGGCGAAGTCCTCCGCCGCCTGATCCAGCTGCGCCGGATCAATCGCACTGCCGGCCCGTGCGAAAATCTTTTTGGTCGCTGCATTCGCCTGCGGTTCGCATCGGCCCACGGCGGAGAGGGTTTCCGCCAGCAACTCTTCAAGCCCGCCCGGCCCGCCGGTCGCTAACCGGTCAACCAGCCCGACTGCGCGCGCTTCCTCGGCGCTGAAATGGGCGCCCGTCAAACCAAGGCGGCGCGCGGCAAAAAGACCGATGCGACGCACCAGAAAAGGCCCGATTTGGGCCGGCGGCACGCCCAGCGTCGTTTCCGACAGCGAAAACTTTGCGCCCGGCGCCGCAAGCGTCACGTCACTGACGCTTAAAAATCCGTTGGCGCCGCCAAAACAGGGCCCTTCGACAACGCAAATCAGCGTTTGCGGAAGCGCGTCCAGCTTCAAGAGAAGATCGCCGAAGACCCTATTGTTCGCAACGATTGGATCGGCCTCCCCCGGGGCCGGATCAGGCGACATCAGCATTTTGCCGAACTCTTTGATGTCGCCGCCGCCGCAAAAGGCGCCGCCCGCCCCGCGCAAGACAACAGCGCGAATCTCAAGATGGTTCTGGAGCCAGTCGCAGAGCGCCATCAGCCCTTCAACAATCGCCGCGTTCAGCGCATTTTTGGCCTGCGGCCGGTTAAGCGTCACCAGCAAAGCCGATTGCCGCTGTTCGAGCAGAATGTCCTGGAGGTCCGGCAAGCCTGTCATCACTTACGCCTTGTTCGACTTGCCCGGCAGCGTACCCATATATTTGCAGATGATGGACAACATCACCTCGTCGGCGCCGCCGCCAATCGAGCCGAGCCGCCCGTCCCGATAGGCCCGGCTGACCAGCGTTTCCTCCATGAAGCCCATGCCGCCCCAATATTGCAGGCAGGCATCGTTGACTTCGCGGGCAAGACGCCCGGCTTTCAACTTCGCCATGGAGGCGAGCATGGTCACATCCTCGCCGTTCATCATCTTGTCGACCGCGTCCCAGGTGAGCGAACGCAGGGCCTGCACCTCCGTCTTCAATTCCGCGAGACGGAAATGCACAACCTGATTGTCGAGAATGGATTTGCCAAAAGCCTTGCGCTGGCGCGTATAGTCAATCGTGTCGTCAATCGTTGCGTCGAGGCTGATCAGGCCGGACAACGCCGCCCACAAACGCTCCTCCTGAAACTGGAGCATTTGATACATGAAGCCTGCGCCTTCTTCGCCGATGCGATAGCGTTGCGGCACGCGCACATCCTCGAAAAAGAATTCGGCCGTATCGGAGGAGCGCATGCCAAGCTTTTGCAGCTTGCGGGCGACGGTGACCCCGTCGCGGTGGTCGCCCTTATCATCTTTCAACGGCAGACAGAGCAGCGTCTTGTTTTGATGGACCGGACCTTCGCCGGTATTGGCCAGCAGGCACATCCAGTCGGCCTGCACGCCATTGGTCGTCCACATCTTGCCGCCATTGATGACATAGTCGTCGCCGTCTTTTTTCGCCGTCGTCTTGATCGACGCAACGTCCGAGCCCGCGCCCACTTCGGAAACACCGAGACACGCAACAAAGTCGCCCGCGATTGATGGCTTCAGAAAGTCTTCCTTTGCCGAATCGCTGCCGAACCGTGCCAGCGCCGGCGTCGCCATATCGGTCTGGACGCCAATGGCCATGGGGATCGCGCCGCATTTTATGTGGCCCAGCGTTTCCGCAACGACGGCCCCGTATGACCAGTCGAGGCCCATGCCGCCATAGGCTTCCGGCTTGGTGACGCCGAGAAGCCCGAGATCGCCCAACCCCTTGAACACCTGATGCGCGGGGAACAGCCCCGCTTCTTCCCACTCATCTACATACGGATTGATCTCCGTTTCGATATGTTTCTTCAGCGTTGCGCGAAGCTGGTCATGTTCGGTGGTGAGTTTCATGAATCCTCCTACATCCTCGCGACGCCAAAAGCGTTCGGACGAAGCTCGCGACCCGCGCCCTCGACGATGGTGTCGAGACAGAACGCCAGCACCTTGCGGCTGTCGCGCGGATCGATCAGCCCGTCATCCCAGAGCCGCGCGGTCGCGAACAGCGCACGCGATTCCGCATCATAAGTCTCGACAATATGCTTCGCCATGCCGTCAAGAAACGCTTCATTCGGCTCCTGGCCTTTGCGCCGGGCGCCCTCTTCGGCGACGATCCGCATGGTTTTCGCCGCCTGTTCGCCGCCCATCACCGCGATGCGGTTGTTCGGCCAGGCGAAAATGAAGCGCGGATCGAAGGCACGCCCGCACATGCCATAATTGCCGGCCCCAAAACTAGCGCCGATATGTAAAGTGAGCTTCGGCACGCGCATGTTGGTGACCGCCTGGATCATCTTGCTCCCATGCTTGACGATGCCGCGCTGCTCCGCATCCGTGCCGACGAGATAGCCGGTCGTGTTCTGAAGAAAGATGACTGGCGTTCCTGCCTGATCCATCAATTGAATAAACTGCGCGACCTTCGCCGCGCCGTCCGCGTCAATCGGCCCGTTGTTGGAGATGATCCCGACCGGATGCCCGGCGATGGCGGCCTGCGTGCAAAGGGTCGCGACGCCATAGCCGTCCTTAAAACCGATGAAGTCAGAACCGTCCGCCAGCCGTGCAATCACCTCGCGCGAATCATAAGGCTGGCGGTAATCGACCGGGACAATGCCAAGAAGGTCTTTGGCGCCGTAGAGCGGCTCGTCATAGTCGCGCGTTTGGCTTTGCGTATCCCAGCCAAGCTTTGAAACAATCTCGCGGGCAATGCGCAAACCATCGCCGTCGTTCTCGGCCATATATTCCGCCGTGCCGGACACATGATAATGCATTTCGGCGCCGCCCAGATCTTCGTCCGTCGCAATCTCTCCCGTTGCCGCCTTCAAGAGCGGCGGACCGGCGAGGAACACTTTGGACTTGCCGCGCACTGCAACCACATAGTCGGAAAGCCCGGTTTGATAGGCGCCGCCGGCAGTCGATGATCCGTGCACCACAGACACGACGGGACACCCCGCAGCGGAAAGGCGCGCCAGGTTGGCGAAGCTTTCGCCGCCCGGTACAAACATCTCGGACTGGCGCATCAGATTGGCGCCGGCGCTTTCGATGAGCTGAACGAAAGGCAGCCTGTTATCGAGCGCGAGATTCTGGGCGCGCAGGCCCTTGTGCACGCCCATGGGCGTCGCCGCCCCGCCCTTGATGCCGCTGTCTGAGGCTGTGACCACGCAGCGCACGCCGGATATAAACCCGATCCCCGAAATGGCGCCGCCGCCGGAAATATTATGATCGCCGTCGTCGTCATGCATCTTGTAGCCGCACAAGGTGGAAAGCTCGACAAACGGCGCGCCGCGATCCAGCACCAGCGCCAGGCGTTCACGGGGCAGAAGCTGACTGCGCTTTTCAAACTTCGCCTTCGCGCGCGACGAGGTCGCAATAATTTTTTGCTCAAGCCCTCGAAATTCTTCGATCAGCTTCAAATGATCGTCACGGTTGCGCGCATAGGCCTCGCTGCGCGGATCAATCTCGCTTTCGAATATCGGCATAGATGACCGTCAGGTTCCAAGCTTGACAAAACAGTACATTCATATTGTTTTATTCAAATGGCCCAGCCTCGTCAAGCATCGAAACCACAAGCCGCCACCCAAGCCGGCCCGAGCAGCCGGCAGCAGGAAAAATCCGCGGCCATGCGGTTGCGCATATGCAAGGCGGCGGCGCGGCGGCTTTCCGCGGTGGGCTATCATCGCATGTCCATTAAACAGGTCGTAGACGCCGCCAGCGTCTCACCCGGCGCGCTGCAGCATCATTTTCCATCAAAGGACGATCTGGTGACCGCAACGGCAGAATACCTGTTGGCGCGATCGGTGAAATGGTTTCAACGCACCAAGAAAGCACTGGAAAAAGACCGCAGCGCCTTCGGCGAGGTCATCCGCCGCTCCTGGAGCGAGCAGTTTACAACTCCCGATTACGGCGCGCTTTTAGAAATTCTGATCGCCGCGCGCACCGACAAAACTTTGCGAAAACGTATTGCACCGAAACTGGAAGCCTGGCGCGAAGCGATCGAGGCGGAGTTGCGCGACTTGCTGACACCCATTGCAAAAGATGCTGACGAATTGAACGCGATCCTGACAATTGGCCGCTGCATGATGACCGGACTTCTGGTTCATGATGGCGTCATTGGCGATGAAACCCGTAT
>JBCBSY010000228.1:0-4268 GCA_039818925.1 Pseudomonadota bacterium
CGCCAGGGTCAGGTCCCAGACCGCGCGGCCATTATCTGTGAGAAACGCCACGAGCTCGCCAGAAGAAAACGGCGCCACCACAAGATCCCCCGCCGCTGCAGGGCTTGACGAGGAAAGGAACCGGGCCGATTCTTCAAACGACTGGAACGTCCACGCTTTCTCGCCCGTTTCCTGCTCAAGCGCGATGAACTCATTCGTGTTGGTGGAAAGATAAACCCTGCCACGATAGGCGGTTGGCGGCGTACGCGCTGGCGCATCCGTTTCGATACGCCAAAGCTCTGCGCCGCTTTGCGCATCAAGCGCCGCAACAAAGCCAAAGCCGGAGGTGACAAAAATCCGGCCGTTCTCGAAGGCAACGCCGCCTCCAAAGCCGATTTCAGCAGCGTTTGGCCCCCGGAATAATTCTCGAATGCGAAACCGCTGATCGATCTCTGGGGTGAGTTCCGTGCGCCAGACAATATCGCCGCTCTCTGCATCAAAGGAAGTCACTTGCGCCGCAGCGTCGAGCACAAATACCCGACCATCGACAACAATCGGAGGCGACGTAAGCCGCGCGCGGCGCGCAGACGCATCGCCGACGTCCGCTTTCCAAAGCGTCTCCAGGTCGAGCGGGGCGCTGAGATGGTGCAGGGTATGATCGGCCTCACCCCCCGGCTGTGTCCAGGATGCGTTTACGTAAGACGGCGGCACTTCAACGGTCAGCCCCGCATAACGAGGATCGGCGGTCAGTTCCTGTTCAAGCGCAAGGATCGAAATCCGGTCATCCTCCTCCGGTGCGTCGGGATCATCGGTTTCTCCGCCGCCAAAAAGATTGGTGATCGGATTGGAACCGCAACCCGCCAGCAGGGAGAACCCGATAGCGGACAACAGCACACGCCACGACGAAATCGGTGAGCGGCTCATACGTTACTCTTCGTGATTATGGCCGGCATTTTCGTCCTCGGCCGTTTCATCGTTTTGGGCGCTGGTTGCGCCATTGATTTCATCGCCCTGCGCTTGAGCGCTCTCCTCCCCGTTCGCTGCAGCGTCCGCATCATCCAACGGCGTGCGATCAACCGGGACGTTCCCCAGAAGCGCATCCTCCAGCGCGCCAGGGTCCGAAGGGGCGCCGACTGCTTCCAACAAATCTTCAACCCGGGCTTCACCGGAGATGTTGACGCCGGCCCGTCCCTGCTCCGCAAGCTGACCGAATTCGGTCGCACGATCCCGGATGCCTTCGGGCGCGTTGAGATCAAGCGACAGTTCGTTGAAGGTTGCTGTTGCGCTTTCGTAGTCTTCTGCGCTCAAGGATGCGAGCCCCAGCACTTCCTTGGCGTAGTAGCTATAGGGTCCATCCCCTTCAGTCAGATTCCCAAGGTCCGCCATCACCGCGTCGCGCCCATCCGCAAGAGACAAATAGGCTGCGCGCAATTGAGCGAATTCGCGAATGCGGCGCGGCGCGTCCCCTTGCGCCACCGCGCGGTAGACTTCCAGCGCGCGCAACCGCTCGCCGCCTGCAGCATAGGAATTGGCAAGCCGAAAAGCCGCAAGCGTCGCATAACCGCCCTTGTCCTCAGCCAGCGCCTCAAGCGCGCTGCGTCCGGCGTCTCGTTCTTGTTCGTGCAATTCGAGGGCGTTTCTGAACTCCAGCGCTTGTTCCTGCGCGGCCTGGATCCGGGTGTAATCCCAGATCTGCCAGCCGGCGACGCCGCCAACAACGATCACCGCACCAGCAATCAACGCCGCGCCATACTGCCTGAAAAACGCCCATTGGCGGTCTTCATCGAGCGCCTGATCGACCTCTTTCAGGAATAAACTGTCTTCGTTCGCCACAACTATACACCTTCACGTGCGCGCCGCCGCCTCTCAAGCCGGGCTGGTTCTAACGGCCTTTGGAGCGGGGCGCAACGCAAGGCGCCGCCGGCGCTGGCTTCTCCGGGCGAAACCCCGTCCGGGGCGCCCAGAGCCGCTCTAGCGGCTCGTTTCGGTATGTACTTGCTCACCGGGGTCAATCAATCGGGCGGAAAGTCTCAAAGAGATGCGGCAATCGGCACGACAAACGCGAGCGCCAGCCGACTATGGAGAGATCTTGTAGGATGGGCTTTTGCGTGGACGCTTTGCAGGCGATCGGATGCCAGCGCCTGCGCCCTCACCATTGATGAGCGGGTGCATGGCTCAGAAGTCGACCTGCGCAATGCCGCTCATGCTGACCTTGATGTTGTCGCGGATCGCCGCGTCCAGCTTCTCGCCGTCGATCACGCGTATGGCCGCAATCATCGGTTGGTGGCAACCGCTTAGCGATGACGTGCCCAGGCGCCCGATAACGATGCGCATGATGGGACCGGCCTGCAACCAGAGGCTTTCCACAAGAGCGAGAATAACCGGCGCGTTTGCCGCTTCGTAGAAGGTATAGAAGAAGTCGCTATTCAGACTGGCGTATGCGGCGCTGTCTCCGCGTGCAATCGCTTCCTCAAGACTGTCTGCAATTTCGGTCAGCCGGAGTGCGAGATCTTCGCGTGCGTCCTCATCATCAAGGGTTGTCCTTAGAACACGAATACCAAGATGCGGTTCAAGCGCCAGGCGCGCTTCGCCAATTTCGAGCAGCTTTTCTTTGGTCATTGTTGCGACCGCAACGCGACGGCTGGCCGTAAACTCCAGCGCGCCCAAAGCAATCAATCGGCGAATCGCTTCCCGGGCGGGCATGGTGCTGACGCCAAATTCAGCCGCCAGTCCACGCACGGACAGCGCCCGTCCAGGGGCAAGCTCTCCTCCGATTATCGCTTTTCGAAGTCTCTTGTAGACCTCTTCATTGATTGAAACAGCGCGCTCGCCGCTTCTTGCGTCGTGTTGGCTCTCCCCGTCCGTCAGTAATTTCGCCCAGGCCACTTTATAACACCCCGATGGCGCAAATGCCACGCTATCCACACAATAGGCGTTCAGCGGACAAAAGGAAGAATTATCGGCCCCCTGCGCTTCCCGAAATTTTTGATCGGACGGATTTTTATCGCAAAATCAAGATGAAGCACTTGTGATCACACTTCTCGCCTGTGGCGCAATTGGGATTTATCAGTGTAAATCGGCAATTATCGGCTGTCATTCAGTCAAAGCCTGCGATTTGAACGCGACCGGCGGCGGTTAAGCAAGCAACCGATTCGCTGAAAATTAGCCAAGGCAAACAAGGTCTCAGCCGCTTCCAACCGCCGCCGAAAGCAAGGTGACATATGAATTTGAGTGAACTGAAACAGTGGATGGGTGACCAGCGCATTGGCGACATGTCATGTCTGACACCAGACATGGGGGGCGCGGCGCGCGGCAAGAACATGACCCCTGCCCTGTTCCTGAGCAGTCTGGAAAATAAAAGCCTGCGCATTCCAGAAGCGACGTACACCATCTCAGTTCACGGCGAGATGATCTACAGCGATCATGTGATGCGCACCGAACGCGATCTCGTCTTGGCGCCGGATTTGTCGACCATTCACATTGCGCCTTGGAACACAGACGCGACGGCGGCGGTCATTTGCGACGCCGTAACCGATCAAGGAGCGCCTTTTGATCTTGCGCCGCGTCAGGTCCTGCGAAACGTCGTGGAGCGCTTCCATCAAAAAGGATGGACGCCAATTGTCGGACCTGAAATTGAATTCTATTTGATTGCGCGGTTCAACGATGTTGTTCATGAACCAAGCGCGCCGGACGGCGCATCCGGGTTGCGCGAATTCGGGCAACATGTTTACAGCCTGGATGCGATTGACGAGTTCGATAAGCTTTTTGAAGAACTTTACCAGTTCTGTGAAATTCAGAATATCCAACTCGATACGCTGATCCATGAAGACGGGCCATGTCAGTTCGAAGTCAACATTCATCATGGCGAAGCGATGGATGTCGCCGATCAGCTATTCTTATTTAAACGGCTGGCGCGTCACGTCGCAAAACGCCATGGGCTGTTTGTGACATTCATGGCGAAACCCTACGCCGATCAAAGCGGTAGCTCCATTCATCTCCATCAAAGCGTCGTCGATCGTCAAACCGGAACAAACATCTTCGCCGACGCCGCAGGCGAAGACACGGCCAGGTTCCGCCACTATATCGGTGGTTTGCAGGCGCATCTGCCCTCCGCGATGCCGCTTCTTGCGCCTTACACCAACTCTTACAACCGCTTTGAAGCGTTCATGAGCGCGCCAACCAACACCCATTGGGGCAGGGAAAATCGGACGGTCGGATTGCGTGTTCCGTCAAGCGGGGCAGAGGCGCGGCGGCTGGAGAACCGGATTTCCGGCGCTGACGTCAATCCC
>JBCBSY010000229.1:0-4265 GCA_039818925.1 Pseudomonadota bacterium
CAGAAACTTCGATCCTCACCGCAGCTTTTTTCATGAAGAAAGGCCCGGCGTTTGATGCCAGGCCTTCTTGAAAAATCGCGTTGCCGTTTAGCCGGCCAGAAGGGGCGCGATGATCGTCGAATAAACGATCACCAGCAAAATCCCCGTTGTGCAAACATAGCGCACCAGGAACCGCCACCGCTGGAACCACACTTCGGATTTAAATCCAATGGCCTCGCGCGCGGTAGATGTCGACACAATCCAGCCGGCGAAAACAGCCGTGATGAAGCCAGCGATCGGCAACACCAAGTCGGTCGTTGCGCTCAAGAAATCGAGAAGCACCATGCCTTCGAACAGCTTAACGTCGCCAAACGGTTGCCAGGTGTTCCAAAAGCTCGACTGATCTTCCCCGTTTGGCCCGATGCGCGGCACCTGACTGAGGGCGTTGAGAACCCCGATGCCAAAAGCCACCAGACCAAGTATGCTTGCAGACACCAGACGCTGATCGCTTTTTGTTTGTTCATCAAGCCATTTGGTCGCTGTTTCCAAAAGCGCAATGGACGAGGTGATCGCTGCAAAGAACGCCAGCAGGAAAAACGCCAGCCCGAAAAGCCCGCCAAGCGGCATGCCGTGGAAGGCGAGCGGCAAGGTCTGGAACATCAGCGTCGGTCCCGCGCCGGCGGCAAGCCCCATGGCGAAAACAATTGGAAAAATCGCAAGACCGGCAACAATGCCGACGCCGGTATCGGCAATCGCCACCAGACGCGCGGAGCGTGGCAAATCCTGATCAGCGCGCATGTAAGCGCCGTAGGTCGCCATCAAGGCAGACCCGAGACCGATAGAGAAGAACGCCTGTCCCAACGCCGCGGAAATCACTGATCCATTTGTCATGCCCGCCCACAATTCATCGAGGCGGACACCCAGTAGAAAGTCGATCCCTTGCGCCGCATCGCCTTCGATCAGCGCAAAAATGAACAGGATAAGCAGCAGCACGAAAAACGCCGGCATCAAAATCGTTACCGCGGTTTCGATACCGCCCTTCACGCCGCGCAGAACAATCCCCACCGTCACCAGCATGAAGACGGCGTGATAAATGATCATTCGTGTTGGATCGTTCAGGAGCTCGCCGAGCTTGGCGCTCACCTGATCATCTGTCAGTGAAGGGAACGCGCCCGCCGTCAGCCCGGCAACGCCATTCTGGCCAATGGAGGAGAAGAAATCGCCGGCCATCATCACCACATAGGCAAGCACCCAGCCGGCAATGACGGAATAGAAGGTCAGAATAATGAAAGCCCCGATCATGCCGATCCAGGATTGCGCCGCCCATAGCGGAGAGCGCCCTTCCGCCTTGGCGATCTTCACCACACTGCCGACGGCGGACATGCCGCCGCGCCGACCAATGAACAGCTCCGAGACTAAAATCGGCAAGCCGATCAAAAGAACGCAGATGATGTAGAAGACAACGAAAGCGCCGCCACCGTTTTCTCCGGCGACATATGGAAAACGCCAGAGATTACCAAGACCAACCGCCGAACCAATGGCGGCCATGATAAAGGCCGCCCTGGACGACCAATGGGCGCCCTCATTTGCTGTGCCCTGCATAAAAACCCCTCAAATCTCGTGCGCCAGAGTGGCGCAATCCATCATTTTAGACAAATTTTTACGTTTATTAGCAAATATTGCTCAAGCGCCTATCCCTAATTGGTTAGGGAAGCCGCGTGAAAATGGGTGTAATGGCCCTGTATAAGGGGAACGGACTTGATAGAGCCGGGGATTATGCAGCCATCACATATCCAGCTCGACCAGGTAAACAGCCTGGTTTCGGCCGCCGGCGTCGACGGGGCGCGGGCGATCCTCGACGCCTTTCAGCGCTCCACCCTCGAATTGCTCTCCTCCCTCGATGAAGATGTACGCATTGGAGCGATGAACGAAGCGCTCAAGGCCGCACATGCGATCAAAGGCTCCGCCGCCAATGTTGGCGCACAATTGCTCGCAGAGACCGCGGAAGCCATTGAGGCGGCCTGCAAGTCGGACGACACCACCGCCGCCATTAATATGATGTCACAGGCGCAAACCCATTTCGACGCGTTTTGCGTCCACTTCGAAGCGCATATCGCACAGTTCTAATCAAGCGCTAACCAGACTTTTAAAAATCGCCTGAGCGATACATATCCTGATCACGATGGATATGGGCGCTCATCACAAAGCCAAAGCCCGCCATAATCGTCAGCATCACCGTGCCGCCATAAGAGACAAGGGGCAGCGGCACACCAACCACCGGCGCCAATCCCATAACCATGCCCGTGTTGATCAACACGTAGAGCGTAAAGGTCGCAACAACGCCAATAGCGGCGAGTCTCGCAAAATGCAGCTTTGTCGACATGGCGATCGAGAGCCCGGTGAATATGATCGCAAGATACGCCAACAACAATCCGATGGCGCCGACAAATCCGAACTCCTCACCAAAAATCGTAAAGATGAAGTCGGTCTGCATTTCCGGAAGAAACTTCAGTTGGCTCTGCGTCCCTTCCATAAAACCTTTGCCGTCGAGACCTCCTGACCCAAGGGCGATTTTTGACTGAAGCAAGTGATACCCCTGCCCCAATGGATCACGGTCTGGATCAAGGAAAGTGAGGATTCGATTGACCTGATACTCTTTCAGAATATCAAAGCGGTAAGCCCCATAGGCCGCGGCGATAGCGCCAAGCACGCCCGCAAGACCAATACGCCAGCTTAAGCCAGCGACGAAAATGATGATGGCGCCGGTCGCCGCCAGCAACAGCGCCGTGCCGAGATCGGGCTGGATGAAGATCAAGCCCACCGGCGCGCCAATCATTAAGGCAGGCGGGATCAGATAGAGAATGTGCGAGACCTGTTCGGCCCGCAATCCATGATAGTAACGGGCAAGGCCCAGAACGAGACCGATTTTCATCGCCTCAGAAGGCTGAAACTGAAGGCCGCCAAACTCAATCCAGCGCCGCGCACCCATATTGATCTCGCCAATAAACGGCACTGCAACCAGCGCCAGCAGCGCCGCAAAGTAGATCGGATACGCCATGGCCATCCAATAGCGGATCGGCGTCAACGCCACGGCAATCAAAATGCCGAGCGCCGCCACATAGCGCAGTCCGTGTTTCATCGCCCAGGGCTGCCAGTTTCCTTCCGCGACGGAATAAAGCGTTATCACGCCTGCGCCAGCGATCATCGTAAGCAGAATGATCAGCGGCCAGTGCAATCGCGCAACCTTGTCCCGCAAACCGCGCCGTCTTCCCGGAAGAATGATTGACGACATCGCAGCGGCTATCCTTGCTGCGGCGCTGAGGCGCGGGCCAGCGTTCGCGGATCGAGCGGCTGACGGGCGGAAGGATCTTTTTCCGCAACAGCACGCATAATTTCGCGTGCTTTTGGCCCCGCCGCACGCGAGCCGCCAATACCGTGTTCAACGACAACCGAGCAAGCGTAGCGCGGGTTTTCGTAAGGCATGTAGCAAACGAAAAGCGCGTGGTCCCGGCGCCCCCAGGGAAGATCCTCCGGTTCCGCAAGGCCGCGCGCGCGGTCTTCCGCGGTGATCTGATAAACCTGACTGGTGCCGGTCTTGCCAGCAAGCTGCCATTCCGGGTCATCAAGACGGGACCGGGCGGCCGTCCCAAATTCGTTTGTCACCGCGTTCATCCCATCCTGGACAACGCGCAAATGCTCCTGATCCACATCGATCGGCGGCACTTCCGGCGCCGGTAAGACCAAATCGCCAACTGCGCGCACCAAACGCGGCCGCACAGCACGCCCGGTCGCAAGACGTCCGGCCATCACCGCCAGTTGCAATGGCGTCGCCGTCACATAACCCTGCCCGACAATGCAGGACAGCGTTTCACCCTGGAACCAGCTCTGGTTCTCCGGATTGCCCGCAAAATACTGACGCTTCCAGGCGCGATCGGGAATGACGCCGCGCTGCTGTCCGGAGACACCAAGCTCATAGGTCTGGCCGAGCCCGAATTTGCGCGCGGTTTCCGCCAGAATGTCAATATCGAGCGTCTTGGCGACGTCGTAGAAGAAAATATTGCAGGAGTTTTTGATCGCCCCTTTCATATCGAGCGTGCCATGCCCGCCACGTTTCCAGCAATGAAAGTAGCGGTTTCCATACCAGACACGTCCGGTGCAGTGGGTGCGATGGGTTGGCGCAATCCCGTTTTCCTGCGCAGCGATCGCGGCGATCATTTTTAGCGTCGAACCGGGCGCATAAACGCCCGAAACCGGTTTATTCAAAAGCGGCTTATACGGACTTTCAT
>JBCBSY010000230.1:0-4211 GCA_039818925.1 Pseudomonadota bacterium
GACAACATTTTGAGCGCCGAAGAGGATGCGGGAATCCGGCGGGGCTTCGCCCTTGGCCATTCGATTTTCACGCCGCAGGATACCGAGGCGCGCGAGCCCTTGCCCGATCAGCACCCATATGCGGCGTGGCTCTATGGCGAGTATTCGGTGATCGTTGAGCAGAAAAACATCATCGACCAGTTCACGTTGCAGGCGGGCGTGGTCGGTCCGGCTGCAGGCGGCGAATTCGTTCAGAACAACTGGCACGACATTATCGGCGGCGATCCAGTGAACGGATGGGACAACCAACTCCGCAATGAGCCGGGCTTTGTGTTGAGCTACGACAGGAAACTTCGCGCGCTCTTTGATGTGGATGAAAACGGTTTGGGGTTTGACGTAACGCCGAGCTTTGGCGCTTCGGCCGGCAATGTCTACGTGAATGGCCGGGTTGGTTTGATGTTGCGCTTTGGCGTCGATCTTCGAAATGATTATGGCCCGCCACGGGTGCGTCCGTCGCTGGCGGGCGGCGGCTATTTCTCGCCGCGCGACCGGTTCAGCTGGTATCTGTTTGCTGGCGCCGAGGGGCGCGCCGTCGCGCATAATCTTTTTCTGGACGGCAGCCTGTTTCGCGATGGCGATCCGTCCGTCGACAGCAATGTTTTCGTCGGGGATTTCCAGGCGGGCCTTGTTTTGCAGGTTCGACGCATTCAGCTCGCTTACACCAGCGTTTTTCGCAGCCGCGAATTCAAAACCCAGGAAGGCGCGCAACAGTTCGGCGCCGTCAGCTTGTCCATCAAATTCTAGGCGAAAAAGGCCTTAACGGTTAGGGCGGCGTTCATCTCTGAGCCTTGCGGTCGCGCCAAAGGTCCTGATTAACCCTTTTTTAACCGCAAGCTTCAGGCTATCATCCGGGCTGGGCCGGCTTTTGTGCTGCGGCCCGGGGGGCGGCGAATGAGGGGTCGAGATGCGTAATATTGAAGCCATATTCGGGGGCGTGCTGGCCTTGGTGGTGCTGGGGATCGCGCTTTTCGCGGTCATGAACACGTCTTTTTCAAACGGCGCCGGCGCCGGGACGACAACAGCCACGACCACGACGACCGTTTCCGGTTCCGATATAACCCCGACACTGACAGCCGCTTCGGGGCAGGACCTGATCTGCGACTGCTATGACGAAGCGTTTGAGCTGGCTGGCAAGGTGGATGTCCTCTCGCCGGAATATCGCACCGGGTTCCAGCAGTGCCGGGCGCGCGGCGGCGTGGATGGCGGCGACGCCTGGACCGCCGGCTGGAATGCGCGCCTGTCAGGCCGTCCTTATGAGGCCAGTTGCCGCGCCTATAAACGTCGCCGGTAAGAACTATTTGTCATTTGGGCGCGACAGAAGCGCACCGGCGACGAGCCGGTAGGGAATAACGCGCACCTCTTCAAAAAGGCCGGCCCGGGCATAAGGGTCCGCTTTCGCGAAGGCGTCCGCCTCCGCCTGGTCCGCCGCTTCAATAATCAGCATTGATCCCGTTGGGGCGCTGTCGGGCCCACCCTCTTTGTCCAGCATCGGGCCGGCCAACCGCACTTTTTCGCCAGCGCTCTTGATATAGGCGAGGTGATCCGGCCGGGTCTCCTGGCGCAGGCCTGCTGCGCCCGGCTTGTCGCGGCAAAGCAGAATAAACTGGGGCATTGTTACGTTTCCGATCTGAACGGCCGCGACATCAGCGCGATGATGATTTCGTCAACGGTTTTGTCGCCGGCCACCAATGCGGCCACAGCTTCGCAAATCGGGGCTTCGACCCCCGCTTTTTCGGCGAGCTGGTGAATCGCGCCGGCGGTGGCGACCCCTTCGCTGACCGTATTGCGCTCTGCCAGGATGTCGGG
Organism: Pseudomonadota bacterium; assembly: GCA_039818925.1. Taxonomy (GTDB): domain Bacteria; phylum Pseudomonadota; class Alphaproteobacteria; order Caulobacterales; family Parvularculaceae; genus Hyphococcus. The sequence goes on from JBCBSY010000230.1 coordinate 1,846, forward strand.
AAGCGCGCGGCCTTTGCCGAGTTCGATCCCGAGCGACATGTTGCGCGATTGCGGTGAAGAGGCGGTGAGGATCAGATCCCCAAGCCCGGAAAGCCCGGCCATCGTCTCCGCCTTGGCGCCGAGCGCTACGCCGAGGCGCTGGAATTCTGCAAATCCGCGGGCGATCAAGGCCGCACGGGCGCTCTCGCCCAGATTCCGGCCGACGACCACGCCGGCGGCGATCGCCAGCACATTCTTGACCGCGCCGCCAAGCTCGGCGCCGGTGAGATCGCCGGATAGATAGGGCCGGAAATGCGGCGCGCCGATCGTCGCCATCCATCGTGCGCCCAACGCCGGATCGGCTGCCGCCAGCGTCACCGCGGTCGGCATCCCCTGCGCCACATCGCGGGCGAAGCTGGGCCCGGACAAGACCGCCGGCGCCGCTTCCGGCCATACCGCCGCCAGCACTTCCGTCATCATCAATCCGGTGTCGCGTTCAATGCCTTTTGAGCACAGCGCGATCGGGATGGCCCGGCCTTCCGATCCGTCTCTCAGCTCAGCGAAGACAGGGCGGGCGAACTGGGCAGGCACGACAAAAAGTAGGGCCTCGTTTTCTGCGGCCATACTTAATGAATTCAGGGCTTTAAGGCTCTCCGGCAAGGTGACGCCCGGAAGAAAGTCGGGGTTCTCATGGCGCTCATTAACGCCGCGTATGACCGCCTCTTCCCGCGCCCAAAGCGTCGTGGCGACGCCATTTGAGGCGCAAAGGGATGCGAGCGCCGTGCCCCATGCGCCGCCGCCAATCACGCCCACCGAGCTGAAAGGATGGCCGGAATTCATGAGAGACAAGTCACTTGATTCATTGCGAAATGACGATTGAACGGTTTATAAAGATGTCAGCATTAACAACAAGACACAGATGCCAACAACGAATCTAGACGAAACCGCAAAGCAGATTCTAGATGCCGCAAGCCGGCGCTTCTTACACTACGGCTACGGCAAAACGACCATGTCGGAGATTGCCAAGGACTGCAACATGTCCACCGGCAATCTCTATCGCTACTTCCCGTCAAAGCTCGATATCGCGGAAATGTTCGTTCGCGTGCTGCGCCGCGAGCAGGTGGCGCAGTTGCGTGAAGTGGCGGATGCGCCGGATCTCAGTCCGGCGGAAAAGCTCCGCGCCTTTTTCATGCGCAAATACTCGCTTGCTTACGAACGCTTCCACGCCAAGCCCAAGGCCTATGAGCTGTCGACGGAACTCCTGGCGGCGCGCCCGAAGATCGCCATTGAGTGGGAGACCGCAGAAGGCCGGGTTTTGGCGGAAATCCTGATTCAGGGTGACAAAGAAGGCTTATTTGCGGTCGAGAATCCCGGCGAAACTGCGAAGATCCTCCAGGATGCCGGCTATCGCTTCACCAGCCCCGCCGTTTTCCATGAGGGCGGCTATGATGAACTGGCGGCGGAACTGAACGGCGTCATTGACCTGATCCTCGATGGCTTTGCGTTCCGCGCCGCAAAACGCGACGCCATGGAGGCCAGAGAGCGTGCCTGACGCCAGGTTTGGCAACTTCATCGACAGCCCTTGATCACTTCACTGTGATCCGTTGTCTCCAGAAGCGACGTTCTTCAAGCTAAGCCATTGAAATCTATCAACCTATCAAGCCTGTTAGAATATTTACGATTAAACAATGAATATTTATCATTTTGTTCATTGACATTTTTTCAGCTCAGCCCTATTTCATCGTCATCGGTCGGGTCACTGACTGATAAGCGCCGGGATTGCCTTCGGGCTTCGCAAGATCACCGGCGCCAAAACCAAGAAACGCGAAAAAGAATCTGAAAGAGAAACCCAATGACCAACCTTCGCAATTTCGCCGTTCAAACGGCAGTCACCCTGGCAATTACCTCTGCTCTTGGCGCCGCCCTGTTTTTTGCAGCGGATCTCGCCACGCGCGGCGTTGTAATCGCCTAATTCATTTACAAAATTCGCTGTTGCGGGCGTCCCCTCCCCGAATCGGACGACACCCTCCCTCAACCGCAGCAGCGCACCGGCGCGAAAGCTTGCCCTGGCTTTCGCGCCATTTTTTTGCGTAAAATTTTAGAGCAAGTTTGTAAGTTACATAATTTCAATAAAATTGCGGTAGATCGGGGTTAGTCTTGAGGGAGCTATCGATGCCTAACTCCACGCGTTATTGCGTCGCTGTTCATCTGATGACGCTGTTGGCGTCTGATCGATCCGCACCGCAAACGTCCCAAACTCTTGCTGAAAGCGTCGCCACCAATCCGGCGGTCGTCCGGCGCTTGTTAAGCGCCCTTTCGCGAGCGGGGCTTGTCCGCTCGCAGCTTGGAAAAGGCGGGGGCGCGCTTTTGGCGAAGGGGCCGAAAAG
>JBCBSY010000231.1:0-4191 GCA_039818925.1 Pseudomonadota bacterium
CTTTCGACCCGTGCATATTTGTGGATGGACTAGAAAATCAATTCTAGATCACCGTGAATTCCACACATTTCTTGTCCGTCATTTCAGCTGAACTGACGCTGAATTAAACGAAGCGAAAGAACAGAATCCAAGAAAAGCGGCTGGGCGCCGTTCTGAACAGGAAAAGGTTTGAAACTTGCAGGGCGGGGATGACCCTCAAGTGTGGTGGGAAAAAAGACTGATATGACGGATTTTTCCAAAAACCCGATGACGGGCACGAACGTGACCGCGCAGTTTGGTCGCTGGTTGCGTGTGCAAACGTCTGCCAGATACCGCCGCCGGTTCATGCAAGGCGTGCTCGGTGCAGCCTGTTTTGCGTCCCTGGTGGCTGCGATGCCTGTGATTGCTGGTGTGAATGCCGACCAGCAGAGTGACGAGCAATTCCGGGATCGCAGCGTGCAATTGGCGGAAATTCGCCAGGACGAAGTGCAAATCACTTATGCCTTGAACGATCAGTCAGAGCTGTTGAATCATGACTGGTTGAAATTCGTCGAAGTTTCGCTCGAACGTGATCCGGGTTCAGCGCTTAGCCCGTACGCCGCTTTCGACCGCGATCGCGCGGCGATTGGCAGCCTTGTGACGCTGGACGTTCCGAAACGATCAGATGCGGAAAACATGGTGCGCCAGAGCCAGTGTCTGGCTCAAGCGATTTACTATGAGGCGCGCAGTGAATCAGTTGCGGGTCAAATCGGCGTGGCAGAAGTCATCGCCAACCGCGTCAATGATCACCGCTATCCGAACACCATTTGTGAAGTGGTCTTCCAAGGCGCAACGCGCACCACCGGGTGTCAGTTCACGTTCACCTGCGATGGCGCGATGAACAAGGCGCCGCGCGGCGCAAAATGGGACAAAGCCCAGACCATTGCGGCGCATGTCATGATGGATCTGAATGAGCGCAAGACAGGTGGGGCGACGCACTATCACGCCACATATGTCGATCCTGTCTGGAATTCAGGTCTGATCAAAACCCGTCAGATCGGGACGCATATTTTCTATCGTTTCCCGCGGGGCGCAGAATGGTCGATCGCAACCGCACGACAAAGTGCGCGCCTCGCTCAGCGTCGGGCGGGGTTGAAAACCATCGTTCCAGCCGGGGCCGCATCCGTCGCGCCGACAGAGTTGCTGACCCCGGCTTCGTCCTCGGATGAGCTCAATGCCCGCGCTCTGAATGAAGTCAGAACCAGCGGCCGTCTGCCAGAACCAGCGCCGTCAGACACGCTGACCGAAGCGGCGATCGAAATGGATACCGCCAGTACGTCACCGTCGGCGCTTTAATCGCGCGTCGGTAGTCCCTGCAGAATTTGCTTTTTCATCCGGCCGGGCATGAATCGCGCCGCAAATCGTGCGCGTTTCGCCGCCTTTCCGGCCATATAGTGAACGTCTTTCCCATGCGCAGCTTCCCAGGCCGTCTCTGCAGCGAGTGAAACGGGATAGACTTCCTGTCCCTGGTCGCGAATCTCGTCCGACATTTTGACATTCGCGCCTTCGGTCAGGCCCATATCGAGTATGGGCGTATCAATGAACCAGGGCATCAAGCTGGTGCAGCGAATGCCAAGCCCCGACAGTTCCACATCCAGCGCTTCCGTTAAACCTCTGACGGCAAACTTGGTCGCAGAATAAACGGCGAGGCGCGGCGACCCGACCACCCCCGCCGTGGAGGCTGTATTCACAATGCGCGCATAGTCGGTGTCTTTCAGAAGCGGGATCGCCGCATAGACGCCATTGATGACGCCTTTGACATTGATGTCGACGATCAGATCGGACTCTTCTGGCGGAATGTCTTCGAACCAGCCATGCCGTCCAATCCCGGCATTGTTGAACAAGACGTCCATTTTGCCGCCCGTCTCGGCGCTGAATCCGCTTATGGCCGCCGCCCAGTCTTCGCGTTTGGTGACATCGAGCTTTGCGACATGGCAATTTTCGGCGCCCAGCTCTGTCGCAACGTCCTGCAAGCCTTGCTCATTGATATCGTAAAGTCCGCAAAACCAACCGCGTGAGTGAAACAGACGAGCGGTTTCCGCGCCAATACCTGAGGCCGCGCCTGTAATGAAAATGGACTTGCGTCCGTTTGCCTTGCCCATGTGTTTCCTCCGGTCTGTCTGTTTTTGACAGGTCAGAGGATATCCAGGCCAAGGTCAAGATTTAACGCAGAGTGAGTGAGCGCGCCGGAGGAGATATAATCCACGCCGGTTTCCGCTTTGGCGGCGACCGTTTCGAGCGTGATGCCACCACTGGCTTCGGCGAGGCATTGGCCGTCAATCAGCGCCACAGCCTGGCGCAACAGGTCTGGTTCCATATTGTCGAGCAGGACCGCATGCGGCTTGTGCGGCAGCGCTTCAGCGAGTTGATCAAGCGAGTCCACTTCAATCTCGATCATGCGCAAATGTCCGGCATACGCGTGCGCACGTTGCAGTGCGTCGGCGATCGATCCGCAAGCCGCGATGTGATTGTCCTTGATCAGAATGGCATCATCCAGGCCATAACGATGAGACGTGCCACCGCCACACCGCACGGCGCGCTTCTCGACGGCGCGGTGTCCAGGGGTTGTCTTACGCGTACAGACTATTTTCGCTTTGGTGTGGGCCATACGCTCGGCGAATTGCGAGGTCAGCGTCGCGATCCCCGACAAGCGGCCGAGGAAATTCAGCATGGTGCGCTCTGCGATCAGGATGGAACGTGCGGCGCCTTGCATCACAGCGACAACGTCGCCGGGTGCGAGAGCGTCGCCATCGGCCTTATGCGTCTCCAGCGAGACATTGGTATCGATCAGTTTCAACGCATACGCGGCGGCGTCCATGCCCGCCAGACGACCTGGTTGACGGGCTCTGATATGAGCTGTGAGTTGGGTCCCAGGTGGAATGGTCGCATCGGTCGTGAGATCGCCTGCGCGCCCGAGGTCTTCGGCTAGCGCCAGACGGACAATCGGCTCGAGCACGATATCGGGCAAAGGCGGGGGAGCGATAAAGGTCATGAAACAGGTTCCAATTCTGGCGCAAAGGAATCGATGTTCGCTGTATACGTTCGCTGCGCCGTTTCGCTCGTGTTCGGGAAGTCGCTGCGGAAGTGACCCCCTCGGCTTTCTTCGCGTGCCAATGCGGCCCCTGCGATGATGCGTGCGGCGCACAAAGCCCTTGTATCCGGATAGGCTGTCTCCATCGCATCGATCCGCGCGAGCAGCCCAGACAGGCCGGTCGCATCGCGCACCACGCCGCAATGGGTCGCCATATCATCACGTAGGTCTTGCAGGACCGGATCTGGCAAGTCAGCGGGCACCAAGCCTGCGCTTTCCTGCGCGGCGCCAAGGTCGGACTCCCGTAAGCGATCCGCAATGCGAGCCGCCATGACCACCGCCTCGAGGAGAGAATTCGATGCCAGACGATTGGCGCCATGCGCCCCGGTGCTACTACACTCGCCGCATACGCTTAAGCCATTCAAGCTAGCCCGACCCCAGGTATCCGACAGGATGCCGCCCATATGATAATGCATGGCCGGGGCGACGGGGATCACGGACTGACGCGGATCAATGCCGGCGGCCATGCAGGCGGCAAACACCGTGGGGAAGTGATCCTTGATCTGATCGCCAATTGCCTGGCGCGTATCGAGATAAGTTTTACGACCGGCAGAAATTTCCGAATGAATCGCGCGCGCCACTTCATCGCGTGGGGCGAGTTCAGCGTCGGCATGGTAGCGCGCCATGAACGGTGTTTCATCTTCGCCGACCAGGATCGCCCCTTCGCCGCGCAAGGCTTCTGTGGCGAGGGGAGATGGATCGAGACCGACATCCATAGCGGTCGGATGAAACTGGACGAATTCAGGGTCTGCGATCACAGCGCCAGCGGTGAACGCCATGGCGAGCGCATCCCCGCGCGCCTGTGGCGGGTTGGTGGTCACTCGGAACAGGCCACCCGAACCACCGGTGCACAGAACCGTCTCTGGACTGGTAAAGGTCGAGATCCGCCCGCGTCGGTCTTTCAGAATGGCGCCGCCAATCCGGCCTTGAGCATCTTGCAAGAGCCCGACCGCTTTGGCGTGTTCGATCAGTTGGATGTGGCTGGCAGACCGCACCGCTGCAGTGAGGGCGCCCATGATCGCCTTGCCTGCAAGATCGCCAGCGACGCGCGCGACGCGCGGATGGGAATGGGCGGCTTCCAG
>JBCBSY010000232.1:0-4187 GCA_039818925.1 Pseudomonadota bacterium
CTTTGGCTCCACATATTTTTATCTCCTACAACCGTGAAGATCAGCATCGTGCGCGTGCGATCGCGGATGGTCTTGAGGCGGAGGGGATCAATGTCTGGTGGGACGCCAATCTGCGCGCGGGCGAATCCTATGATGAAGTCACCGAGAAGCATTTGCGCGAAGCTGGCGCGGTGGTTGTGTTGTGGTCGCTACGGTCGGTGGACTCAAAGTGGGTGCGCGCTGAAGCAACGGTCGGAGAACGGTTTTCTAAACTCGTACCGGTGATGATCGAGGAATGCGAACGGCCTTTGCGGTTTGAGCTGATACAGACTGCAGATCTGACGCGCTGGCACGGCGAGCGCAGCGATTCAAACTGGCGGGAGTTTTTAAAGTCCGTCAAAGGCGCGCTGGGCCACCAGGAAGATGTTTCGGCGGCGCCCGTTGCGCCCGCCGCAGCTTCTCCCGGTGATGTAACGATCGAAAACACATTCTGGAATTCAATCAAGGACGGGACGGAGCATTCGGATTTTGAGGCTTATCTGAAGCGTTATCCCGACGGTCATTTCGCAGATCTTGCACGCAACCGGATTGCAGCGCTTGATCGGGCTGCACAGGCGCAACGCAAAGCGGCGCCAGCCGCGCCGCCGTCTCAGGCGCCAGAACGGCTCGCACCTGCGCCTCCTGCTCCCACACGGACGGCCCAAGCGAGTTCCGCTAAGGCGCCACAGTCCCAGCCTGTCGCACAATCGCGGGAAAGCAAGACAAATTTCGCATTGATGGGCGGGGTGGCGCTGATCATCGCCGGCCTGGTCGGCGCTGTCATTCTTGGGATGCAATTCTTGGGCGAAGATGAGCCGGAACAAGTTGTGGCTGCGGTGGAGGCGGCCCCGAATACCCCTGAAGCTGGGGAGCCAGCGGAGTCTGCTGTCGCCGACATTCAATCTGCGACGTTGGAAAATACCGCAACTGCGGATGGCGCATCACTGACGGAAGATGAGGCAGCTGAAGTTTCGCTCGACCCACCAGCAATAGATGCAGATGAAAGTCTAACGGCCGACGCCTTGACGGTTGCTGAAGATAATATGGGTGCTGATGAACAGGCGCCAAACGAAGTAGAAACGGTTACAGGGCTTCAGCCCGGCGACAGTTTTGCGGATTGTGATCAGTGTCCAGAAATGTTGGTCTTGCCTGGCGGCAGTTTTTTGATGGGATCGCCTGATGATGAGCCTGGGCGCTATCCCTATGAGGGCCCGCAACATGATGTTGAAATTTCATCATTCGCCATCGGCAAATATGAAGTGACATTTGATCAGTGGGCGGTTTGTCTTGAAGATGGCGGATGCGGCGGCTACGAGCCTGGCGACGCCGGTTTCGGGCGCGGTGCGCGCCCGGCGCTTTATATTTCGTGGCAGGATGCGCAACGATATGTCGACTGGCTGTCGCAAAAGACGGGGAAATCTTATCGCCTCCCGACAGAAGCGGAGTGGGAGTATGCCGCGCGCGCCGGCGAGCCCGCAGCCTATTGGTGGGGCGCTCGGTTTAGCGCTGCGAATGTGGCCCTTGGCCGCACCGTCGAGGCGGGCGAACTAGGCCCCAATGGCTTTGGTCTTCATGAAGTGCTGGGCAATGCTGGCGAGTGGGTTCAGGATTGCTATGTGAATAATTTCACCCAGACGCCGCGAGACGGGTCCGCGGCAACAGACGGCGATTGCGGCCGGCGGGTGGTGCGCGGCGGGACCTGGCGAAGCGAAAGCGCTGGCCTTCGGGTCGCCAATCGCAGCCGGATCACAGCGACGACTCGCGATCGCTCGCTCGGGTTTCGGGTGGCGGCCGATCTGCCCTAGTCGCAGCGTTTGCAGATAAAATTGCTTCGCTCCGAGGCGGGCGCCATAATCCCTTATGGCGAATCGCCCAGAATTTATTCCCCAAGATGGCTCGATCATCCGGCGGCTTCCGCCGGGGGCGGTCAATCGCATTGCTGCAGGCGAAGTCATTGAGCGCCCTGCTGCGGTTGTGAAAGAGCTTGTGGAAAATGCGATTGATGCGGGGGCGTCGCGCATTGATATCGAGATTGAACATGGCGGCAAATCGCGGCTGTCGGTGACCGATGACGGCTGTGGCATGGCGCCCGCGGACCTTTTGTTGGCGGTGGAGCGTCATGCCACCTCAAAGTTGTCTCCGGGCGCCGATGGCGATTACGACTTGATGAATATCGCCACGATGGGGTTCCGCGGCGAAGCGCTGCCCTCAATCGGCGCTGTGTCACGCGTATCGATCACTTCCCGGGCGCGCGACTCAAAAGAGGCGTGGACCCTGCGCGTCGAGGGAGGCGCGCTCACCGATCCGCAACCGGCGGCGTTTGGCGGGTGCGGAACCCGCATTGAAGTGCGCGATCTTTTTTACGCCACGCCAGCGCGCCTTAAATTCTTGAAATCAGATCAGGCGGAATCGACCGCTATCGGCGAGGCGGTGCGCAAGCTTGCGATGGCGCGCCATGATATTGCGTTCACGCTGACGTCCGCTGGACGCAAATTGTTGAATCTTTCGCCGCAGGCAGCGGGCGAGGAGGGGCGGCTCAAACGCCTTGCCGCGATCATGGGGCGTGAATTCGGCGAGAACGCCCTGGCAATCGAAGCGGTGCGCGACGCCGCCCGCGTGACAGGTTTTGCAGGATTGCCGACCTATAATCGCGGCCTTCCCGATAAGCAGTTTTTGTTCGTCAACGGACGCCCTGTGCGCGACAAGCTGATCGTGGGGGCGGTTCGCGGCGCCTATGCGGATTTCTTGGCCCGAGACCGGCATCCCGCTGTTGCGCTGTTTCTGGAGCTGCCGGCGGAAATGGTGGATGTCAACGTCCATCCGGCGAAAACCGAAGTGCGTTTTCGCGATGCCGGCGGCATTCGTGGGTTGTTGATCGGGGCCTTACGGCATGCCTTGGCGGAGGCGGGTCACCGCGCCTCGACGACGGTCAGCGCTTACGCGTTGGGCCGGATGACGCCGCAATCCGGCGCCGCCGCGCCGCTTCACTCTGGTTTCAGACAAACGTCAAGGTCAAACCCGTTCGCCCGTTCCGCGCCCCTCGATAACGGGCTGGATGATCGCCAACGCGCTTTTGAAGGCGCGAATGCGCCTAGCGCGCGTACGGAAGATGGTGCGGAAGAGATTGGCGAAATCGGCGCGGAGCCTTTGCAAAATTCAGTGCCGGACCATCCGCTCGGCGCCGCTCGGGCGCAGCTTCATGAAACCTACATCGTCGCACAGACGGCAGACGGATTGGTCATCGTTGATCAGCATGCGGCGCATGAGCGTTTGGTTTACGAGAAAATGAAGGTCGCGCTTGAGGAAGGCGGCGTCGCAAGCCAAGGCTTGTTGCTGCCGGAGATCGTTGAGTTGACGCTGGATGAAGTCAACCGCCTGGAGTCGCGGCTTGAAGAATTTGCAACGCTCGGTCTGGTGATGGAGCGGTTTGGCGAGGACGCACTGATGGTGCGTGAAACGCCTGCCATGCTGGGTGAGGTTGACATTAAGGGGCTTGTTCAGGCGCTGGCGGATGATCTTTCATCCCTCGGGGAAAGTCTGGCGCTGAAAGAACGGCTGGAAGAGGTTTGCTCATCCATGGCGTGTCACGGATCAATTCGTTCCGGTCGGCGCATGACGGCGGAAGAAATGAACGCGCTCCTGCGGCAGATGGAGGCGACGCCCCACTCCGGACAATGCAATCATGGTCGCCCGACCTACGTGGAGCTGAAACTGGCCGACATTGAACGCCTCTTCGGGCGCCGTTAAGGATTGATCCGGCAATTCTAATATGTAACCATATTGATACATATTAGGGCTCGGGAGAACCACTATGAAACGATGGATGACTGGATTGTTGGCGGTTTTTCTGGCCGTCGGGTGCAGCGGCGAGCCCTCTGTGGCGAATGAGGGAGCGGCGCAGGCTCAGGAAAAAGACGCCGAAACAGCTCCGCCATCCTATGCGCCGATGGCCCCGTTTGCGCGCCTTGCTGGCACCGCCTGGCGTGGCCAGGGCACAGGCCCCAACGGGCAGCCTATCGTAGACGTCGTTCGCTACGATCTCATCCTCGGCGGCCGCGCGCTTCAATCCACGCACCGGCTGGAGGGCGGAGACTATGGCGGACGGACCATCATCTTTTTTGACGAGGGCGCGCAGCGCTACATATTTCATTATTTCACAACCGCCGGTT
>JBCBSY010000233.1:0-4184 GCA_039818925.1 Pseudomonadota bacterium
CGGCGCTGGTGGGGTGGGCGGCGGCGCAGCATCTCTTGTTGGTGAGAACAGCCGAGCGCCGGAATTTAACAGAAGCGCGCGCCATCTCGGCGTTTGCAGGCGCAGTCGGGTCGCGCGAACGGCTTGATCTCATGCTCGTCTTGTCGGTGTGTCATTTACGCGTCGTGGGGTTTCAGTCCTGGGATGAAATGACCCGGCGCCGCTTGTCCGAGCTTTATGATGCAGCGGCGCTGTGGTTTGAGGGCGGCGATGAAGCGCTGCTGAAAAACCTGAATGACAGGGCCGTGCTGGTCCGGCGCGAAGCCGAAGCCCGACTCTCCGGCTGGTCGGAGACAGAAAAAACTGCATTTCTTGATCGGCTTGACGATGGCATGATGCGCGCCCTGGACCCTGATATTATCGTGCGCTTCGCGGCGCTTGCGCGCGCAGCGGAAGCGGATGCGGCGAACAGCGCCGCCGTTGTGACGCCGCGCGATGGCGATCTGGAGGCGATTGTGTACACGGACGATCGCACCGGTCTTCTTTCCGATATTGCCGGCGCGATCGCTGCGACCGGGATGAGCGTGCGCACCGTGCAGGCGTTGACCACCCAGGACGGAAAGGCGATTGACATTCTCATTGTTCAATCGCCCGACGGCGTTCCGGTTGAAGATATGGAGCAAGGGCGCCGGCTTCATGAAGCGCTGCTAACCGCCGCTGCGGCGGCGCCGAAAACGGCGCCAAAGCTTGCACGCCGGCTTGGCGACAGGCGCGATATTTTCTCCGTTAAGCCAAGCGTGAGGATAGAGGCCGACGCGTCTGAAGAGGCCACCGTGGTGGAGGTCGAAGGGTTAGACCGGCCCGGATTGTTGTATGAGTTAACAAAAGCGCTCGCCAAGCAGGGCGCGACGATTGCATCCGCTCATATCGCGACCTATGGCGAACGGGCCGTGGACGCCTTCTACCTGAAGACGCGTAAGGGCGAAAAACTGAGCGGCGCCGCAAAGCTCAAGCGCCTCAAAAAAGCCCTTATGGATGTGCTTTCCTCTGGTTCTTAAGACGGAACGCCCTTAGTCCTCTTCGCATTCGCGCGAGTCTTCGTTCATGAGCGGTAAAATTTTCAAATCACTGGCGACGGTCAGCGGCATGACGATGGCAAGTCGCGTGCTTGGCTTCATCCGTCAGATTTTTGTTGCGGGCGTGATTGGCGCCGGCGGTAATCCTGTCGCGGACGCGTTTTGGGCGGCGTTTCGGATGCCGAACATGTTTCGTCGCCTTTTTGCAGAAGGCGCGTTTCATGCCGCTTTCATTCCGATGTTTCAGGGGCGCCGTGTGGATGGCGGCGACCTGGGAGCGAAGGCTTTTGCAGAAGAGGTATTATCTGGACTAATTTTTATACTGACGATATTGACGGCGCTGGTGGAGATCGCTACGCCGATGTTCGTTTATATGTTGGCCTCCGGGTTTGGGGATGATCCGGAAAAGTTTGAACTGACGACGCTATATACGCGGATCATGTTTCCGTATTTGATGCTGATGTCGCTGGTGGGGCTTTATAGCGGCATCTTAAACTCGCTTGGGCGTTTTGCGGCGGCGGCGGCTGCGCCCCTGGCGCTCAATGTCTGCATGATCGGCGCGCTGCTTTTTTTCGCGAATGCCGATACGGCGGTTTCCGGGGAAGCCTTGTCCTGGGGAGTCGCGCTTGGCGGCGTCATTCAATTGCTGATCGTGTTGATCGGGGCTTGGCGGTCCGGCTTTCTTCTAAAACTGCGTCTGCCGCGCCTTACACCCTCAATGAAAAGGCTTTTCGCCTTGGGGGCGCCCGGTTTCATCAGCGCTGGCGCCGTTCAGATTAATCTCATCATCGGCACCAACATCGCCAGCCAGGAACCGGGCGCGGTTTCCTGGCTGATGAATGCGGACCAGCTTTATCAACTTCCCTTGTCGGTGATCGGCATCGCACTCGGCGTGGTGTTGCTGCCGATGTTGTCGCAAAGAGTAAAATCCGGCGATGAGAAAGGCGCCGCGCGCGCGCTGAACCGCTCGCTGGAACTCTCTGCCTTGCTTTGCATCCCTGCGGCCGCGGCATTTGTGATCATGAGCGGGCCGATTTGCGATGCGTTGTTTCGGGGAATTGCTGGCGATGCGCTCGGAGTTTTCGGGGTGAACGGTTCGGCCTTCACCGAACGCGACGTTGCCATGACCGGGGCGGCCCTGGCGATCTTCGGCCTCGGACTGCCGGCTTTTGTCTGGCACAAAATCTTCTCGCCAGCGTTTTTCGCCCGGGAGGATACGAGAACCCCGATGAAATATGCGCTGATTTCGATCGCCGTGAACGTGGTCCTGTCGCTGTCGCTGTTCCCGGTCTTCGGCTTTCTGGCCGTCGCGATCGCCACGTCTTTTGCAGCCTGGCTGCAGGTCTCACTCCTCGCGCAGCAACTCTATCGTCAGCATTATTTCCGGCCCAGCACCAAACTGATCAGCCGCCTATTGCGTGTCTTGTTGGCCGCCGCTGCAATGGCGGCGTTCCTGATTTGGGCGCTTAACTATACTGAGGCGCTTGCGGTTCGGGTCTGGGACCGGGAATGGATTGTGGTCATGTTTCTTTCTGGAGCGGGGGCGGTAGTATACGGGCTTCTAGCCTATTTGCTTGGCGCCGCGCGATTGCGCGACTAAGAAAGCCGGCGCGGCGATTTCCAGCCGTCATTTTACCGCTTCCAAAGAGCCCATTATGAGTGAATATCAAGGCCCCATGCGCGTTTTGTCCGGCATTCAGCCGTCTGGCGGCATGCATCTCGGCAATTATCTTGGCGCGATCCGTAAATTCGTCGAGCTGCAGCATGAATATGACTGCTTTTATTTCCTTGCTGATTTGCACGCGATTACGGTCTGGCAGGAGCCGGAGAAGTTACGCGAGCAGACTTTTCATATCGCCGCAGCTTATATCGCTTCGGGCGTCGATCCGGAAAAAGCGGCGATCTTTCATCAATCGGGCGTCACCGCCCATGCTGAACTTGCCTGGATATTCAACTGCGTGGCGCGGCTTGGCTGGCTCGACCGCATGACGCAGTTCAAGGACAAGGCGGGTAAGAACTCAGAGCGCGCCTCCGTCGGGCTCTATACCTATCCTGTTCTTCAGGCTGCGGACATTCTTGTGTATAAAGCGACACATGTGCCGGTGGGTGAAGACCAGAAACAGCATCTGGAGCTGTCGCGGGACATTGCCGCAAAGTTCAATCATGACTTTGACCGCCCCCATTTTTTCCCCCAGCCGGAACCGCTGATCAAAGGCCAATTCGGCAAGTCCGGCGCGCGCATCATGTCCCTGCGGGACGGCATGGCGAAAATGTCGAAATCCGATCCGTCGGCGAATGCTTGTGTGTTTTTGACAGACGATGCGGATGCGATCGCCAAGAAGATCAAAAAAGCAAAATCCGACGCTGATGCATTGCCGTCAGAGCCGGCGGGCCTGGAGGCGCGGCCGGAAGCGGCAAATCTCGTCAACATTTATGCGGCGCTCAGCGGTGGCGACGCCGCCGCCGTGCTTGGCGAATTTGGCGGCCAGGGGTTTGGCGCCTTTAAGCCGGCGCTCGCTGATCTTGTTGTTGAAAAAATTGCGCCGATTGGCGAGGAGATGCGCCGGCTTGAAAGCGATCCGGCCTATCTTGAACGCGTTCTTAAAAAAGGCGCCGAAAAGGCCTCAGCTGTGGCGGACCCGATTGTCCGTGACGTCAAAGATATTATCGGGTTTCTGGGTTAACAGGCATCGCGGCGAATTCCCGCAGATGTTGAGGGCGTTACTGAATTGTTAACGCTTTCCAGTTCATTTTCCCACTCGACTGTTAACCAATCGCGGCGGGACGCCCCATGCAGCCAAAGGCGATACAGACTCGATCTTGCGCGCGGTCGCGTCCTGCGCGTCCGCTTATCTCGCTTATCGCACCTTGCTACAACGAAGCCGATACCATCGACGCGTTCGTGGATGCGGTTGGCGCGGCGCTTTCAGGCTGTGACTTTGATTATGAACTGGTGTTTGTCGATGACGGATCCAGTGACGGTACGCTGGCGCGGCTTTCGGTGCTGGCGCTGCGGTCAAACATTCGCGTCGTTGTATTGTCTCGCAACTTCGGCAAGGAAGCGGCGTTGACGGCCGGGCTGGATCACGCCAGGGGGGACGCCATTGTTGTGATTGACGTCGACCTGCA
>JBCBSY010000234.1:0-4180 GCA_039818925.1 Pseudomonadota bacterium
CAGCCTCCGTGGCGGCGCCATCGACCTGGGGAAAGGCGTAGTTGATCACGCGGACCATCCGGGTACGTGCATAATTCGTGTAGAGATCAACGATGATATCCGCATCGTCCTGCTCTTCAACAACGCCGACCGGCAGACCACGCGGCAGGACGCCGCCGGCGCCAGATGTCAAAATGCGCTGACCTCGTTGCGCTTCAATTTCTTCTGCGCTTGCGGTGACGCTGATGACGGGATTGGCGCGCGTATTGCCGACCAGAATACCCTCGACATCCGCCCCCTCGATGTAAACCGGGATCCGGCTTTGGATATCCGTCAGCAACAAAACCCGCGAAGCCGATCCGCCAGCCTCGACGATGCGTCCGACCAGTCCGTTCTCGTCCACCACCGCCTGGCCGATTTCAACGTTATTAAGGCGCCCGGCATTGACGATCATGGATCGGGCAAAGGCGTCGTTCGCTTCGCCGATGACAAACGCGCTGATGGGCTGCGCGCTGGGCGGCGCGGCGTAACTTTGCAGGGCCTCAAAAGTGGAGACCGTCTCGCGTAGCTCCAGCGCTTCATTCATCCATTGACGCAGCTCTGCATTTTCGGCCCGCAGAGCCTTGTTCTGTTCCATGACGTTGAAATAGTCGCCCACCGAGCCAACGACGCCGTTCACGTAGTTGATGGGGACGGAGAATAGCGACAGGACCGGAGAGGCGGCGTCCATGACGCCTTCGCGCGCCTTTTTGAACACGGAGGCTTGCGCTGAATAAAGGCTCGATAACAGCAACAGTGCGGAAACGAGCATGAGCAGCACGAGCACAAAGCGGGGCTGCGCTCTGCGCCCCAGCCCTTCTCGCCTGTCATGTCCCAGATATTCCATGCCTCGCGAACGTATTCCGTATTCCTAACGCCGTTCCGGTTCGCTGAGACGAAGGTGTTTCGTCTTAAATTGCGGAGGACAGAACGCCGCGCATTGCTTTTGTGTTTTCCAGCGCGGCGCCTGTGCCGAGCGCCACGCAGGAAAGCGGGTCGTCAGCGACGGAAACCGGCAGGCCGGTCTCATCGCGCAGCACCTGATCCAGATTCTTGAGCAGCGCCCCCCCGCCCGTCAACATAATTCCTGTGTCGACGATGTCTGCGGCCAGTTCCGGCGGCGTCGCCTCGAGGGCGACTTTCACCGCCTCTATGATGGCGCTCACCGGCTCCGCCAGGGCTTCCGCGACCTGGGCTTCGCCAATACGCACTTCCTTCGGCACGCCGTGCATGAGATCGCGGCCTTTGATCTGGATGGTCACGCCAGACCCTTCGGTCGGGATCATAGCGGATCCCACCTCTTTCTTAATCCGCTCGGCCGAAGCCTCGCCAATCAGCAAATTATACATGCGCCGAATATAGCCGACGACGGCGTCGTCCATTTTGTCACCGCCGACACGAACCGAACGCGAATAGACAATGCCGCCAAGCGACAGAACGGCGACTTCGGTGGTGCCGCCGCCAATATCGACAACCATCGACCCCGTCGGCTCCGTGACCGGCAGGCCGGCGCCGATCGCGGCCGCCATGGGTTCTTCAATCAGTTCGACTTTGCGCGCGCCTGCGGAAAGCGCCGATTCCTGAATAGCGCGACGCTCAACCGCCGTGGCGCCGGAAGGAACGCAAACGACAATGCGCGGGCTCGCGAAAGACCGGCGATTGTGAACCTTGCGAATAAAATGCTTGATCATCGCCTCAGCGACTTCAAAGTCCGCGATCACACCGTCGCGCATCGGCCGGATCGCCTCGATCTCGCCGGGCGTGCGGCCAAGCATTTCCTTGGCTTCATTACCGACGGCGCGAACAATCTTGCGTCCAGAGCGGCTTTCAATCGCCACCACAGATGGCTCATTGAGGACGATGCCGCGCCCCTTGACATAAACAAGCGTGTTGGCCGTGCCGAGGTCGATGGCCATATCTGCGGAAAGCATACCGAACAAAGTGGAAAGCATTGGGCTGGTCCTATGCGTAGGTGCTGAAACTCACCGACGTTCTTATCCTTAATGCGTTCCTAAATCGTCAACAAAGCCGGAAACGCTGGCTTTTTTCCGTCATTGTTCCGGGGCTGTTCGGGAAAGGCCCAAATAACTCTTAACAGGATTCTCATGTCGTCGAGGGCTTTCTTAATAAACATTTCCGCGCCGCCTGAGCCGGCGGTATAGCCACCGCATCAGCAACAAGAAACCGAGCCAGCCAGCGATAATCAGGGCAAGGATCCCGAGCCGCGCCGGATCGCGGCTCATGAAAAACGCGACAACGCCGCCAATGCCCTCGCGCAGCGCCTCGGTGTCCGGGGTGAAAGCGGCGAGCAACGCCACGAAGGCGATCTTGGGAATGATCCCGATCCCCGTGCCTGTCCAGAATTTCCACATCGGAATATGCGCGGCCCCGGCCGCCGCATTGACGACAATGAATGGCGCGGACGGCACCACGCGCACCAGCCCGGAGGCGAGAACTCCATGCCGGCCGATGAAGTCGATGGTGCGCTGCACGCGTTCGCTGCCAATACGGCGCACCCACCGTCCGCCGAGAAAATGCCCCATTCCGAAGGTCAGCGTCGCGCTCGCCATTGTGGCGATCCAGGCGTAGAGCGCGCCATTTTTCGGCCCAAACACGATGACGGTCGCGGTAATCAGCAAGATCTGGGGAAACGCCGCCATCGCCAGCAGCGAGAAAATGGAAATAACCCCGACAATGGCCCATGGGGATTCGGCGGCGGCGGTGAGAAGACGCCGAACCTCACCTTCCTCGTCGAGATTCAACCAGTGCTGGCCAAAAACCAGCATCAACACCACAAAGATGAGAAGCACGATGGAAACCGCCAAAGATGTGACGGCTTTGGCGTCCATGGAAGTCAGAAAGCGCCCAATAGGGCGCAGGAACTCGACCATACTTTAGCGGCCCTGCCTTCACTGGTCCGGCCGCTCCACCTCTTCACGAGCGGCGGCCTTTTTGCGCCCAACAGACCGGTCAAGCGCAAGAAATATTGCCATTTTCGACCGATTTATAAGCGCCCCGGCTCGGCCTTGGTGGCGTTATTCAATAAGGCCCGCCCCGTTGAATTGCAATTGCGTCGCCCGGCGCAAATAGACTTGATTTGCACGAACTTCATTTCCGGCGCAAACTTCAAAAAGGGAAGTTGCGGCTCAGCGCTGGGCCGCAAGAGTGTAAAGTATGGTCTGGGGAGTTTTATCATGCGTTCACGACTTTTCGTCTGGTTGATCCTGTTTACGCTCGGCGTGTTGGTTGGCGACCGATATGGCCTTCCGGGCTGGGCCAGCGGCATTGGCGCGCGCGGATTCTCGCCAATTGAAAGCTGGTTTGGGCGTCTTGGCGATCCTATTCCACAGAATGAAGAGGGCGACGAAGCCGAACAAAACCAATCAGACTCGCCGCAGCCATCTGCACAGCAACCAAGCCAACCCACAGGCTCCGACTCTGATATCGGCAATGCACAGAACGCAAATCTGCGAATCAACGACGCCGGCCTGAAAATTATCAAAGACAGCGAGGGCTTGCGACTTGAGGCTTATAATTTGGGCGGACAGTGGTTGATTGGCTACGGTCATTCGCGCACCGCCCGCGCGGGCATGACCATTACCGAAGCGGAGGCGGAGCGCCTGTTGCGAGAAGATATACGCGCTTCAGAAGACGCAGTGCGCAAAATGGTGACTGTGCCTGTCAATCAAAATCAATTCTCAGCAATGGTGTCGCTTGCCTATAATATGGGTGCCGGCGGGTTTTCCAGAAGCTCGGTTCTTTCCGAGATCAATGCCGGGGATTATCAGGGCGCCGCGAATGCTTTCCGCAATCACAACCGTGCGGGCGGGCGTGAGAACGAACATCTGACGGAGCGCCGTGAAAAAGAACGCACCCTGTTCCTGACGCCGGCTTAGCCTGTTATTCGAGCGAACTGAGAACACCCGTCATCGCGGCTTGCTGATCTGCAGCCCTGGGCCAGTCCGCCGCCTGATTGCGGAACCAGGTGAGCTGCCGCTTGGCGAACCGCCGTGTAGTCTGCTGCAACTGGGCAAGCGTTTGTTCCGCGTCAGCATCTCCGCACAGCAGCTTTGCAATCTCTCCAACGCCAAGCGCTTTCATGACGGGCAATGATGCATCCAACCCGCGCGCCAGCAGGCGCCGGACCTCGTCGACCGCGCCA
>JBCBSY010000235.1:0-4173 GCA_039818925.1 Pseudomonadota bacterium
GCGGCAGCTTCGATTGCCGGAGAGATTGCCGATCCGCGGGAGTTTTTGTCATGAGCGGGTGCGCCTGGGTTGTCGGCGATAATATCGATACGGATGTTCTGGCGCCAGGGCATCTGATGAAACTCGCGCCACATGAGCTTGCGACGCACTGCCTTGAAGCCATTGACCCTGACTTCGCACAAAATGTTGCTGCAGGCGACTTTCTTGTCGCCGGAAGGAACTTCGGCCTTGGCTCCAGCCGGGAACAAGCGGCGGTTTCTTTAAAGCTTTTGGGATTAAAAGCCGTGTTCGCTCCGTCTTTTGCGCGCATCTTTTATCGCAATGCGATCAACCTTGGATTACCCGTGTTTATTTTCGAAAGTAACGATGCTGTTAGCGCCGGTGATTGCCTTGACTTGAATATCCGTACCGGGCTTTTGCGCAATGAAACGCGCGATCAAACGCATCAGCTTACGCCGCTGCCGGACAACCTTTTTTCGATTATCGAAGCAGGCGGCTTGATGGAAATGCTGAAAAGGCGGCTCAAAGAATCCGCCTGATCACTTGATGACGCCGTCTTGCATCAGCCTGTTGATCACAGCTTGCTGCCCCTTAATCGCGTCGGCGCGTTCAATCATCCGTCCATCAGGCGTGCGGTTGGCGGGCGCGAGGTCCGCAGCGTATCCTGGCCGGAACGCCTCCATGGGAAGCCGCGACAGGAAGTTTGACATGCCAGTTTTGCGGCGCGCGTCGCGCAAACTTTCGAGATCAATCACCGCATTGGCGTTCATGGTCTCACCCTGATTGGCCTCGGCGGCGATCTTACCTTTCCAGTCAACGATCTTTGACATGCCGTCAGTGGAGGCTGCGGGCACGGGCGTGCCGGCGATCGTCGCAGAGTTTGCCGAGATCACATATGCGATGTTTTCGAGTGCGCGTGCGCGCTTGGCGATGTCCTTCGGGGTCAGGTCGGGGGCGCCCACTTCAGACGTGGGATGCAGCAGCAATTCTGCGCCCTTCAACGTCTGCATGCGCGCGATTTCCGGATAAAGAATTTCTTCGCTGGCGATGGTGCCGATAACGCCGATCTCCGTTTCAACAACAGGAAAAATCGCATCGGCCCCGTATTTTTCAAGATAGGCGTCCCACACATCATAAGGCGTCGGCGAATAGAGCGAAATCATTCGCCGGTATCGCAGGATCATTTCGCCGGAGGGTGCGAACACCACATTGGCCTGAAAATAAAGATCCGGAAAATTCGGGTCATTCTCATAATGATTGGAACACAGATAGGTCCCGAATTTTTTTGCGACATCACTGATCATGCCGGCGAATTCACCGTCGATTTCAATGACGGCTTTGTCCTGCCATTCCTCTCGCGTCTCGCCGAGGGGAAAGCCGGTCATCCAGTATTCGGGAAGGACGACGAGTTTCAGCTCGTAACCGTTGAAGCTTTTCAGAAAACCTTTTGACGCAGCGATCTGTGACGTGACGCGGGCCACCGCAGCTCGCATACGTTTACGCGCGGCGTTTCGAGATTTGTCCTGGTTCACCGCATCGCACAAGGTTTGCAACGCAAGCGCTGTATAGCGAGCGGACGATTGGGCGGCGGCTTTTGTCATGAGCAATCCTGCAGCAGTGCTGGTGGCAAGAAAATGGCGTCTGTTCATGTGAGGGCATCCGTCAAATCTCGCACTGGCGATAAGTTGACGTCATTGTCGGCGCCAAGAGTTGATAAAATCTCACGCACCGCCCACATGCGGAATGGCTGACCGGCGATATAAGGCGTCATGGTGAAGCCAAACACCTGGGCGCCATACCGTGCGCCTTCGGTTTTCATCATTGCAGCGGCTTCCAGAATCTGTGCGCGCCATTGCGCCTCATCGTGCGTTTTCGTGCTGAGGATAAAACGGTCGCCCAATTCATTCAGAAGTGGAAAGAGTGTTAGGTCGCCATGTGCGGTTCTCATATCCAAGGGTTGCGTATCCGCCTCCCAGTCGAGGCAGATGTCAAAACCGAATTCGCGAATGAGGTCCGGCGTGGCGGCGCTTTGCTGGCGTGCGGGGCTGAGCCAGCTTCGCGGGGTGAGGCCAGCTTGTTCGAATGCGTGGCGCGTTTTTTCAACCAAGTTTCGTTCCTGATCCGGCGTGATGCCGCTCCAGTGAATTGAATTCGTATCCCAGCCATGGGCGGCGATTTCGTGACCGTCCTGTGCGATCGCTTCAATCAGCGGGCGCGCCCGGTCGAGCAGGGCGGCGTTGACGGCGAAGGTCGTTTTTACTTTTACTTCGCGAAATGCCTTCAACAACCGAAATGCGCCAACGCGGTTGCCGTAATCGCGCGTCGTGTAA
The DNA here is from genome assembly GCA_039818925.1 of Pseudomonadota bacterium. Lineage (GTDB taxonomy): Bacteria > Pseudomonadota > Alphaproteobacteria > Caulobacterales > Parvularculaceae > Hyphococcus. Next base: position 2,331 of record JBCBSY010000235.1, read on the forward strand.
TGCCGCAGATCAGGGTAGGGAGTCTGCATGGCGCCCGGATGTTTGAACGGTTTGCCGCTCGGATTCAGCATAAAAAATTCAAGCGGGACGACGATGGAAACGCCGACACAGGCGCCGCCCGGCAGCGATTTTTTCTGGCGATCACCGACGGCCCGCCAGTCATAACGGTCAATATCCTGACCGTGCTTGCGATTGGGATAGGAAAGATAGTCCTCGGGAAGGCTCATGGGCGGGCTCCCGGATTGAAGCCGGTTCCGGGTCGCGTCAATCCACGGCGTTCAATATCGGCGTTCGTCTGATCCCAGTAATGCTCGCGAAACTGACCAGCGATTTCCGCTGCGGTGGCGAACCAGACATCGTCCTTATGCGCAGTGATGTGCTTCAATGCTTCTTCAAAAGGCCGAATGCGATGCGGCTGGCTGACAAGATAGGCGTGCAATGGGATGCACATGACTGTGCCGGTTTCATCGCCTTCTTCCAGCAATTGATCAAAATGACGTTTCAGAATGTCTGCATAGCGCCATGGATCCATGGCGAGCGCGCCATAGGTAATCACGTCGTTCACTTCCAGCGAATAGGGCATGGAAATCAGCTTGCCGGTCTTGGTTTTAATCGGCTGCGGCTGGTCATCCTGAAAGAGGTCGCACGTGTACCAGAAATCATATTCCGCGATGAGGTCGAAAGTGCGCTCCGTATGGGTCAGCGCCGGCGCGAGATAGCCGCGAATGCGCTGGCCGGTCGCCGATTCAACAGTGCGAATGGAGTCTTCCAAGACAGTACGTTCCTGTTCCTCGCTCATGCCATAGGAATAACGCGTGTTGTAAATGCCGTGAGAGAAGAACTCCCAATTGCGCTTGTTGCAGGCTTCAATGATTTCCGGGCAATGATCGCACATGGCGACATTCAACGAAACAGAGCCGCGCAGCGCGTATTTGTCCATTAGTTCCATCAGCCGCCAGTGACCGATGCGATTGCCCCAGTCGCGCTGCGAATAGCCGACGACATCAGGCGCAGGTTTCGGCCAGCCGGGCCGCGACGGATTTACGGGCGGTATGAATTCATAAAACTCGATATTCGGTGCGACCCAGAAAGCGAGTTTCTTCCCGCCGGGCCATTCAATCTTAGGCCGGTCAACATATGGCCAGTAGTCATAGAGGTTAGGATCGGCCTGCATTACTTCGTCTCCAGCCAGTCAAGCACGTCCTTAGCCATCACCACATCGGCGTATTTCAGCTGGAGGTCGGTCAGATTTGCGTAATGATAACTCTCATGTTTGTCGGCGACGCACTCTTCGGGAACAATCGTGCGATAGCCATGAGAGAGGGAGTCGACGGCGGTTGCGCGCACGCAGCCCGATGTCGATCCGCCGGTCACGACAACCGTATCCACTTTGTGCCAGACGAGGTAACTCGCGAGCTGGGATTCAAAAAACGCGCTTGGCATGCGCTTGGTGTAGACAAGATCAACGGTCTCATCGATCTCGCAGCGCGGATCAAGCTTGTGGCGTTCGGAACCATGTTTGATATTCTGCAGACTGTCCGGCGTATCGGTTCGCGTGCCCCAGATGCCTGCGTCGCCGGCATCAGTTTTATAGGCGACCTGAGTCCAGATGACAGGCATGCTTTTTTGCCGGGCGAGCGCGCTGATGCGATTGACAAAGCCAATCTGATCGGGATGCGTCACATAGGATGTCTTCGGAAACAGATCGGGCCGGGTATAGGCCTGCTGAATATCCACATTTACGACCGCGAGCTTTTCACCGAAGCCGAACCGCGCCCGCGCCGGGTTGGCTTTCACCTCCTCATAGATTTCCCGCGCGGTCTTGCCGGGCGAGGCCATGGTC
>JBCBSY010000236.1:0-4154 GCA_039818925.1 Pseudomonadota bacterium
GGCGCCGTGCTGTTCGCCGGCTCGCTCTATGCGATGGCGCTGGGCGCGCCGCGCATGCTTGGCGCCGTCACGCCGCTCGGCGGCGTTTCTTTCCTCGTCGGCTGGGGGCTGATCACCCTCAGCGCGCTGAAAACGAAGTTCTAGCGGCGCGTACCCAGGAACAGACTTGAAGCGCCAAGCAACGAGGTCAGCGTGATGAAGCCTAACAACAAGATTTCCAAAATACCCATCGGTCTCTCTCCCCAGATGAAACGGACGTTTCGCTATTGGGGTCCCGTATTGAGGTGGAAATAGGGCCGGTTCGGGGTTTTACAATGACGACAAACGCTCACTTGGGTTCACAGCCCCGTGCTTTCGACAAAGCGCGTGGTGTGCGCGCCGGAGCGTTCTCTCACTTCGTGCCGGGCTCCATCGCCTTCATGATGACCCGGCCCAGATCGACCAGCAGGACAAACACGCCAATCACAGCGCCGCGATGAAAATTGCCGGTCAACTGATAGGTCTCCCAAAGGAAATTGCCGAGGGCGCCCATGATCGCCAGCCGCGCGAGAATCGTGGTGGTGAAGTTGATCGTCTTCGCCGCCAGACGTTTTTTGTGCGCCTCGGGCGTCTCATCAACGCAGCGCGGCCGAATGCGTGACAGATCCGGCTCAAGCGATACATGCGTGCGCGGGGCGGCCGCTTCTACGTCTTCCTCGATCTCGTAGGCGCCGCCCGCAACGCTGGCGAGCCGGTCTGCGCTGATGCGCGGCGCTTCCTGTTTTTTCCTGGCGAATCCCATGCGGCGTCACTCCGCGCGTTGCCCGGCAAGTAGACTTGCCCGTCATGGGTTGACGCTGTCTCAATCGGGTTGCGAAAATTTTATCGAAAGGACGGGCGACAACGCACTATAGAAAACGGGCGGCCCGAAAGCCGCCCGTTTCCAAGTCCCCTCTTCTACGCGTCCGGCGTTAGAAGCGCGCCCCAACCGCGATGCCGTAGCGGCGCGGTTCTTGAACAAAGACATTGGTGACAAGACCGGAAGACTGATCCTGCAGGAACGAGCCGGTGATATTGGCGTCGTTCAATGCGTTCTGCAGGAAGCCGCGAATATACCAGGGGCCGTCTGTCGGTGCGATCTCAACCTGGAAGTTCAGGATGCCCCAGCTGTCAATTTCGTCATTCACGCTGTTGAACGGCCGTGAGAAGAATGACGTCTGGCGGTAGTAGTCGCCGCGCGTGGTGATCGAAAGATTGTCGGTCACGTCATAGCGATATTGCGCGCCAACACTGAAGGAGAATTCAGGCGCGCCCGGCAGCTCGTTGCCATTCAAATTTTGATCGATACCGCCAAGCACCTGCCGGCCGCCGCCCAGCGGACCCAATGCAAGAATGTCGTTAAGCGGAAGCAGACCGTTTCCTGGGTTAAGGTCCGCATCGACTTCCAGAACTGTTTGCAACGTTGAACAGCTAGAAAAACCGCTGGCGGCAAACAGTGCGTTCAATGTTGGATCTCCCAGATCCTGACCCAACAAGCTCGGCCCGCCATTATTGTCGATGACGCAATTGTTGGCGAGGAAGAAGTCCTTGATGAGATCAACATCTGCCTGGCCCGCCGTCGGGTTGGCCGGATCGAAAGCAAAGAAATCGCCAATATCCGTATTCAGGTAAGACAGGGTGGTGTTGAATGTCCAGTTATCGTCAGGACGATAAAGAAACTCGCCCTCAACCCCCCAGATGGTGGCGTCAACATTATCGTTGATGGATGAGCGATTGACGATTCGCGAAACCTGCAGGCCTGAATAGTCATAGTAGAAGGCTGCAAGATTCGCCGTCAGCGCACCGTCCATAAATCCGGTCAATTTGGCGCCGATTTCAAAGGCGTTGATGAACTCGGAATCATACGTTGGCGATACGCCAAGGTTTGACGAAGCCGGTGGATTGAAACCGCCAGCCTTAAAGCCGCGAGAGTAGGACGCGTAGTAAAGCTGGCCTGGCGCCGGCGCCCAATCGAGAACGGCGCGACCGGTCAGGACATCGAAGTCCTGAGAATCTTCACGGAACGGATTAAATGCGTCCAAACCTTGCGTCACGCCTGCAATCGGTCCGGTGATATCCGGAAATCCTGCTGGGACGAACTCAGGATTAGTCGCCGGATTGCCGTCCAGCGCGGGGCCGACAAAACTGTCGAACAGCGTTGCCCGATCACGGATTGTTTTTTCGTCGTGGTTGAACCGAACGCCGCCGGTAAATTTCAGCTCATCAGTGATATCCCAATAGACTTCACCAAAGACCGAAATCGATTCACGAGAGGATGACCCGTCGCTGAGGAAGTATGGGACATAGGTGCCAAAACCGACATTGCCCAAGCCCGGCGCTGCATCATCGGTGGTCAAAAGAGACGCGGCGACGACAGCGGTGTAATCGAGCGCATTACCGCCAGTGAAAAAGTTCGCAAAACCTTCCTGATCGTACCAGTTGGCGCCGACGAGGAAGTTCAACGGACCTTCAAAGCTCGTCGCAACATTGACTTCCGCCGAATAGTATTCGCTTTCACCGAATGACGTGTCGATCGCAGTAAACTCTGGCGAGAAGCCGAAAATATCGCCGCCGATAAAGGCCCCTGCAAGACCGTCAGACAATGCAGAAATTGGCAAGCCGTTTGGACCGCCAAAGAAGGCGCCAACCTGCGCGCCGGCGCCGCCGACACCGGGCACGAAGCCGGTGCCCATGCCAAACGGTTCAACTTCATCACTGCCAAGCAGCGGGTTGAGGAAAATCGGCGCGCCGCGCAGATTGTTCTGAACTTGCGTTTGCGAAATTTCATTACGCCCGTAACCGCCGATCAGTTTAACGGTGAAGTTGTCAAAGTCGTGGCGGATGTTCGCCTGATAAATGACTTCCTCGACATTGTTTTCCGGATCGAACAGAACGTTCAAGGTGCGGAAGTCAGCCGGGTTTGCAGGCGTCGCCGCATTAAGATCAACCAGTCCGCCAGCGCCGAAACCGCTTGCAGCATCAAACAGACCGAACTGAACAATATCCGGCGCGCCGCCAAACATCATGCTGGTTGCCGGAATGCCCGCTTGCTGCGCAATGGCGCCAAAAGTTTGAGAAGATGCAAGTAAGTTCAGCGTTGATGAGATGTTCGGGTTATCAAAACCAAGACTGTCTGGCGCACAACCGAGACGCGGGTCAGCCGCTTGCGTACAAAGCGTCTTTGTTGAGCGTAGGCGGCTGTCTTCTTCGTTGAAATAGTAAGCCGTCAGATCAACTGTCGTGTTGTCGGTTGGGTACCAGGACAAGGTGCCGCGGACCGCAGAAATATCGCGATCATCGACATCATTGCCGGTAAAAATATTTTCCGAATAGCCGTCGCGATCGAGTTTGAGCCCGGCGACGCGAACCGCAGCGCTTTCGCCCAAGGGGATGTTGAGATGCCCCTTAACCTGAACATGGTCGAAATTGCCGTACTGCGCTTCCGCGCTGGCGGAAACTTCGCCCGGATCGGCCTTGTTGGTGATCACGTTGATCACGCCACCGGTCGCGTTGCGGCCGAACAGCGTGCCTTGCGGACCGCGCAGAATTTCAACGCGCTCGACATCAAAAAACTCGGTCTCAAAAAGCCGGGTGCCTGAAAGCGCCATGTCATTCTGGTGCACGGATAGAGCGGGCTCGGAGTCGGCGGCGACAGCCAGTGCGCCAATACCGCGGATAACGATCGACGAGCCCGTGAATTGGGTCCGCGAGAAGGAGAAGTTCGGAACGTTGAATTGAAGGTCGCCAAATGTCTCAATCTGCTTGGCTTCCAGCTCCGCCGCGCCCACGGCGGTCACCGACAGCGGCACATCCTGGATCGACTGCTCCTGCCTTTGGGCCGTCACAACGATTTCATCGCCAACCTGGGCCGCAGCTCCGGTCACAGCGACAGCGCCGAGCGCAACGCCTGACAGCAAACGGGTCGCGATTGCATTCAATTTGGTAGACTTTTTCATCCTGTAACCCCTGATCTAGCCCCTCCCTGACGGGGCGATGGATCCCGGCTCTTTTATCGCGCCGCCGGGACTAAAATCTTTTTCTCTCACCGCCGCCGCGCCGTCCAGCAAACGATGCCGTTGAACTGCGCTCCGCAGACTTGCGTTACAAAATTACAACAAGTCCGCGACAAGCCGGGC
>JBCBSY010000237.1:0-4152 GCA_039818925.1 Pseudomonadota bacterium
CGAATGACGGATTTCAAATCCATGTCTGCCCCTCGTGATTCAGGTCTCGAAATTCAGGGGAGAATGACGGAATCGCCCATTTCCAGCAAGGTGAATTTTGCACCGCAACATTGTCGAATTTGCAACAGCAGCCTCAAATCCCAGTCAAAAACCATCGCTTTGCCTCTGAAAACACTCGATTCATCCTCCTTTACTTGCCCTTTGAGGGGAAATCGGGACACTCCCGCCCGGGGAATAGCGTCCATTTTTGGATCACCGGAATTTCACGCGAGGAGGATTATCGTGAAGAGACTTCTTTTATGCGGCGTCGCGACGTTTGCTTTGGCTGCGTGCGGCCAGCAGCAAGGCGGCGAAAGCCAAGACAATGAAACCAGCGCTGCGTCGCCGGCCAGCGTTGCAGCAGAACCGGAACTCGGCGACTGGGGCGTGGAAATCGCCAGTATCGATTCCGAAGTCGATCCTGGCGATAACTTTTTTCGCTATGTGAACGGCAAATGGCTCGACAGTTTTGAAATGCCGGAAGAGTTCTCAAGCTATGGCTCGTTTACTGTCTTGTTCGAACGCTCTGAAGACCGGGTGAAGAAAATCATTGAGGACGCCGCCGGCGGCGATTCGCCAGCCGGTTCTCTTGAACAAAAAATCGGTGATTTTTACGCAGCTTTTCTCGATACCGATGTAATCAACGCTAAAGGGTTTGACGTCGTCGCTGACGATTTTGCAACGATCGACGCTGCAGCGACTCACGAAGACATCGCCCGTATCATGGGCAACCCGCGCCTTGGCGCTTCGACGCCTGTCGCCGCGTTTGTCAATGTCGACGCCAAACAAACGGACCGCTACATCACTTATCTGACGCAAGCGGGTCTCGGCATGCCGAACCGCAACTATTATCTCGAGGAACAACTTGCTGACAAACGGCCGAAATATGTCGCTTACATTGAAGAGGCCTTGAGCCTCGCCGGCGTCGAGGGCGCGGCTGAGAAAGCGCAAGCGGTCTTCGATCTGGAAACGCGTATGGCCGAGGTTCATTGGGAACCTGCAAAGCGCCGCAACCGCGACCTAACGTATAATCTGAAAACAATCGATGAGCTAAGAGCTTTTGCGCCGGAAATGCCGTGGGATGTGACATTCGACGCCGCGGGCCTTGGCGATCAGACGGAATTCGTTATTCGCGAAGACGACGCTATTGCGGCTCTCGCGGAAATTTTCGCGGATACGCCGGTCGAGACCTGGCAGGCTTATCTTAAGTTTCATCACCTCAATAACAACGCAGCGGTTCTGCCGGCTGCGCTTGACGAGGCGAACTTTGCGTTTTTCGGCACGGAACTGAGCGGCACGCCGAAGCAGCGCGAACGCTGGAAGCGCGGCGTCGCCGCCGTAAACGGCGCCATGGGCGAAGCGGTTGGCAAGATTTATGTCGAACGCTATTTCCCGCCGGAATCAAAGGCGCAAATGCAAGATCTCGTCGCCAATCTCCGCACTGCGCTGGACCAACGTCTCGATACGCTTCCCTGGATGAGTGAAGAAACCAAAGTCGAGGCGCACGCCAAGCTTGAGAAGTTCACGCCGAAGATCGGCTATCCAGACAAGTGGCGCGACTATTCCGACCTGACAGTCGTCGCTGGTGAGGCGTATGAGAATTCACAAAGCGCAGGCGAGTTTGGCTGGAACTATTCGATTTCGCGTCTTGGGGGCCCTATCGACAAAACCGAATGGGGTATGAACCCGCAGCGCGTGAACGCCTATTATTCGCCGCCACGCAACGAAATCGTGTTCCCGGCGGCGATCCTGCAGGCGCCGTTCTTTGATCCGGCGGCCGACCCGGCGGTGAACTATGGCGGCATTGGCGCCGTCATCGGTCACGAGATCGGCCATGGCTTCGACGATCAGGGCCGTAAGTCAGATGGCGATGGCGTATTGCGTGATTGGTGGACTGAGGAAGACGCCGCCAACTTCCAGCAACTTGCCGACAAACTTGGCGCTCAGTATGCGACCTACGAGCCGATCCCGGGCTTCCCGCTCAACCCTGTTCTTTCCATGGGTGAGAATATCGGCGATGTCGGCGGCCTTGCCATGGCGTACCACGCTTACAAGCTCTCGCTGAATGGCGAAGAAGCCCCAGTGCTTGACGGGTTTACCGGAGATCAACGCTTCTTCATGGCTTGGGCGCAGGTCTGGAAACGGGTCGTGCGCGACGAGGCCTTGAAGCGCCAAATCGCCACCGGACCACACTCTCCCGCCCGCTATCGCGTCAATGGCGTCGTCCGCAACATGGACGCATGGTACGAAGCGTTCAATGTTACCGAGGATGACGATCTCTATCTTGCACCGGAAGACCGGGTGCAAATCTGGTAACAAGCTTCCGGAGTATCGAGAGAAAGCCCCGCCTTTGGCGGGGCTTTTTTGTTTGCCGGAGCCAATCAGCGCCATACTGACCGTTGCGCTTGCCAAGCGTGTGGCGATGGGGAATGAATCTGAGAACAACAGAGGGACTTATCCATGTATAAGCTGAACTTGTCCGAGTCCTATTGTCCGGCGCAGGGCGGCGCCGGGCCTGAGCCAATGACCATCGGCGCAATGTTGCGCGCATCCGAAAAGCGCGCGCCAGATAGGCCGGCGCTCAAAGAACTCAGCTATGACGGCGCCATCGGGCGCGTCTGGACCTATGCTGAATTGCTAAACGATGCAGAACGTCTGGCGCGCGCGCTTGCGAACCGGCATGAGGAAGGTGCGCGGGTCGCAATTTACGCCAACAACGTGCCGGAATGGGTATTGCTAGAACTGGCATGCGGCCTTGCCGGCGTCGTACTCGTGACGGTTAACCCGGCCTATCAAAAACGCGAACTGAAGTTTGTATTGGAGCAATCGCGATCCGAAGCGATTTACTACGTCGCCGATTTCCGGGGCAATCCCATGCAACAGATCGCAGATGCGGTCTGTGACGACATCCCAGCCATTCGCCACCGGATTTTGCTGACCGACCATGAAGCGCTCTATGCCGGCGCTGAAGAAGGCGCGTTGCGTGATCCGAGACCAAGCGACCCCGTACAAATTCAGTATACGTCCGGCACCACTGGCTTTCCGAAAGGCGCCCTCCTCCATCATCATGGTCTTGTGCGCAACGGCGCCGACGTGATGACCCGTGGCGGGGTCGGTCCTGGCGACGTCTTTGTCCACAATATGCCGCTGTTCCACACAACCGGATGCGCCATTCTGGTGCTGGGCGGACTTGGCGTCGGCGCCACCATATTGCTGGCGCCAATGTTCGATCCGCAGACCATTGTCAGGGTCATGGAGCGCGAACGCACGGAGTTTATCCTTGGCGTCCCGACCATGCTTGTTGCATTGATAGACGAAGTCGAGAAATCCGGCCGCGATGTGTCGTCGACCCGGCGGATCATGTCCGGCGGCGCCATGGTGGCGCCAGAACTTTGTCGTAAGGCAAGAGCGGTTTTCGGCGCGCCTATTCAGATCGTTTATGGGCAGACCGAAAGCTCGCCGGTCATCACACAGGCCTGGCACGAAGATTCTCTTGAAGATTTGACCCAGACCATAGGCCAACCTGTTCCCCATACAGAAGTCGCAATAAAAAACCCGCAAGACCATTCTATCTGCGCCATCGGCGAACAGGGAGAAATCTGTTGCCGAGGTTATCTGGTGATGACCGGATATAACGATAATCCTGACGCAACCGCTGCTGCTATTCGTGAAGATGGCTGGCTGCACACCGGCGACCTCGGCGCCATGGATGAAAGAGGCTATGTGAAGATCACGGGCCGGGTTAAGGAAATGATCATTCGCGGCGGTGAAAATCTGTTTCCAGTGGAGATCGAAAACGCCCTTCTCGAGCATGAAGATTTGGCGGAAGTCGCCGTCGTCGGCGTCCCCGACGAGAAGTGGGGCGAGCAGGTCGCCTGTTTCATGCGTGCGGCTGGAGACCGGCAGCCGGCCCCTGCGGCCTTGAAAACATTCATCCGCGAGCGGCTTTCGCCCCAAAAAACACCCGCATTCTGGATCTGGGTGGATGAGTGGCCGTTAACGGGCTCCGGCAAAATCCAGAAATTTGCTTTGCGCGAACAATTTGAACGTGGCGAGGTTTCGGCGGAGACAACGTAACTTAGTCCGGCAAAAGCGATTTCTCTGCGATTATCA
>JBCBSY010000238.1:0-4145 GCA_039818925.1 Pseudomonadota bacterium
CGGTGTCTTAAGTGATTGGTGGACGGAAGAAGACAGGGCGGCGTTTGATGCGCTTGGCGACCGTCTTGCCGATCAGTTCAGCCAGTACGAACCGCTGCCCGGTCTTAATGTGAACGGACGGCAAACGCTGGGTGAAAATATCGGCGACCTTGCCGGCGTCATCGTCGCCTATCACGCTTATCTTCTCTATCTGGATGGCGAAGAGGCGCCGGTGCTGGACGGTTTCACCGGCGCTCAGCGGGTCTTTCTGGGGCGTGCGCAGGCGCGGCGCTTCAAGCAGACGGACGATTCCATGCGACAGCGATTGTTGTCCGCGCCGCATAGCCCCATGAATCTCAGGGTCAACGGCATGGTCCGCAATATTGACGAATGGTATGAGGCGTTCGACGTACAGCCAGGCGATGAAATGTACCTTCCGCCGGAAGAACGCGTTTACATCTGGTAGGCGAAACAACAAGGGGCGCGAGGATGAGGAAGGCTTTGACAGCCGCGGCGATAGTGTTCGCCGCGGCGCCTCAATTGCCGGTGCGCTCCAACCATCTTGCCGCCAGCAACGCACGCGCAGAAGGAATGTAGTTTGGCGGTCGACACTCAGAATGGTGAGCAGAAAATTGAGCGCATCGATCATGCCGATGCGCTGAGCAATCATCGCTTTAAATATTACGACTTCGCCATGGCGGCGACATGCGTGATTTTTGTCTGCTCCAATATTATCGGCGCAGGCAAGGTGGCGGATGTTAACGGTTACGCCTTTGGGGCGGGCGTTCTGTTTTTTCCGCTGTCTTATGTCCTCGGTGATGTCATGACCGAGGTTTACGGTTACGCGCGAGCGCGCCGGGTGATCTGGGCGGGCTTTGTCGCCGCCGCCTTCGCCGCCGGCATGGCGGCGTTTGTCACCTGGATGCCGCCCCATGAAAGCTGGAACCAGGACCTTGGCGGCATTGATCGGCAAACCGCGTTTGCGGCGAATTTCGGACAAGCGCCGCGTATTGTTTTCGCTTCGATAATTGCGTTCTGGGCGGGCGAACTGGCGAACGCCTTTGTAATGGCGCGGATGAAGGTCTGGTCGGGCGGCAAGCATCTCTGGCAACGCACGATCGGCTCAACAGTTGTCGGGCAGGGCATCGATTCCCTGATTTTTTATCCGCTGGCTTTCATCGGCGTGTGGAGCCCGCAACTCATCATCACTGTGCTGGCGACAAATTACTTGTTGAAGGTGCTGTGGGAGGCGGTGCTGACGCCGGTGACGTACAAAATCGTCGGCGTGCTGAAACGGGCGGAAGGGGTTGATGTCTATGACAAGGAAACCGCCTTCACGCCCTTTTCCATCCGCTCCTAGTTTGCGGGCGCCGCGACAAGATTTGGCGAGACTGACCGGCGCACATACTGAATGTCCCACGGCACGGTCGGATCGGACCAGGAGCCGTCTTCATTTTGCGTGCGGATTTCCCCCCAGGAATGGACGGTGCTGTCAGGTTTGGTGTCCCAGTGCCATTTCCGTTTGAATGTCTGACCGTTCTGCGCTGTTGCGGGCGCGCTTTCGAGCACCATTGTCCCGTCCTCATCAAGCCCGCCGGTGACGGTGATGGTTCCGCCGCCGACGCCGACCCAGACCTGCTGCCATCCGCCGCCGGGAATAACAGAGCTAAGAGAAATGCCGGCATACCGGTTTGGCGCGCCGGGCGCGCGGAACCGGTCTGTCATCTGGCGCCAGTCCTGAAACAGCGCACAGCCATCGTTGATTTTCTCGATGCGGTCGATGCCCTGTACGACGCCGGTATTGGTGTCAAACACCACCCAGTCGCCAACCCAGAAATCAAACGCCCTCGCAGGTCCCGACGCGCAAGGGTGTTGGTAGCTGTCTTGAGCGACAGCCGTGGGCGCTGACGCAACGGTTAGCGCAGTTGCCGCAATCAGCGGCGCCATCATGGATCGCATCACGATCTCCCTTGTATTAATGTCAATCAGCGGCGTGCTACTAACCGTTGTGCAGACGCGATAGACCGTGGCCCGGGGTTTGGGACGAATTCCGATGTTCGTGGTATGAATTCCGAGCGGCCGGGATCAATTCGCGCATCAATGACGAGGGCGCTGCAGAGGGGCGATGGAAGACATGACGACAGCAATCAATCCGGCGCACGAAAAACGCCGGGAAGGCGTTGCGACGGACGCAAGTAAGCGCCGCCAAGGCGCGGCGCTGCTGGCCGCCACGACGCTTGGTCTTTGGCTTGCGCTGGTTTTTCTGTTCGGCGGATTTTCCTATGTCGACGCGATGAGAGCAGGGACTGACGTTTCACTGTTCCGTTCACTGGCGATTTACGGCCTGGGGTTCGCCCCGTGGCTGCTGTTGGGGCCGGCGGTGTTTCGGGCCGCGCGGCGGCATGCGAACGCAGCGCAGGCCTCGGCGACATTCCTATCGCAAGCGGCCATCATTTTCGCCGCAGCCTTTGGCGCGATCTTCACCTATTTTCTCACCGTCTATGCGCCGGTGACGGGCATGACCGCAGGCGAAGCGGTTTCAAGCACCCGGCTGATCCAGTGGGCGCCGGACATTCTGATCTTCATCATTGTATTTCTCGCCGGCTGGCGAAGCGGCTCCAACGAGGCGGCGCCGCAAACAGAAGACAACGCACGCATTGCGGTACGGTCTCAAGGCCGTGTCGACTATGTGCCGGTCAATGAGATCATCGCGGGGTCTGCACAAGGCAATTATGTCGCCTTGGAGGTTCGCGACGGCGAACATTTGTACCGCGGCGGAATCTCGGATCTCGCCGAAAGGCTTGGGCCGTTTGGTCTTTTGCGCGTGCACCGCTCGCACTTCATCCGATCTGATTATGTTCTTTCCACCAAAATGAAGGGGTCGACGGTCCAGGCGGTCCGCCTTGCCAATGGAAAAGAAATTCCGGTCAGCGCTCAATATGAGGCCGCATTGCGAGATGCATTGAGTGATGCGGTGATTCATTCGGATTAAGGCCGATGCTGGGATCGCGGCCGGGCGCCGCGCGCTTGCAATCAGTATCCGGCGAGCGGTAAACTAGGCAGTGTAATTTGCGATTTCTTGCGGCGAGACATGTCAGGAACCCATGGCCGACGATCACAAGACGCACCCAAAACCCGGACCGCCCTTAGACAAGGCCAAGAAAAATGGACCCCGCATCGCGATCCTTGGCGCCGGGTTTTCAGGCATGGGGATGGCGATCCGCCTATTGCAGGAAGGGTTCGACAACTTCGTCATCTATGAGAAGGCCCAAGAAGTGGGCGGCACCTGGCGGGAAAATCGCTATCCCGGCGTCGCCTGCGACGTGCCCTCTCATCTTTATTCGTTTTCGTTTGAACCAAATCCGAATTGGTCGCGGCGTTTTTCACCGGGCGGTGAAATCTGGGACTACATGAAACACTGCGCCGAAAAATACGGACTTTATCCTTACATCCGGTTCGGCAAGACCGTGAGCGCCATCGGCCATGACGGCCATAAATGGAATGTGGATTTCGCCGATGGCGACAGGGCATTCGCTGATTATGTCATCAGCGGGCTCGGCGGCTTGCATCAGCCCAGCATCCCCGACTTTCCGGGGGCAGATGATTTCGAGGGGCCGATTTTCCACACAGCGCAATGGCGCGATGATGTCGATTTGAAGGGAAAACGTGTCGCAATGATCGGCTCCGCTGCGAGCGCCGTCCAGGTTATTCCGGAAATCGTAGACCATGTTGACCATCTCGATGTTTACCAGCGCACGCCCAATTGGGTGATGCCGCGCGAGAGCTACCGCTATCCCGGTTGGGTGAAGCGGCTCTTTAAAATGTTCCCGCCATTGATGCGGGCTTATCGCGGCTTTTACTTTTCTTTTCTGGAATGGCGGTTCGGCGCGTTTCAAAAGAACGACAATTACGTCAAACGTTATGTGCGCAAGACCTTCCAGCAGCATCTGGAGGCGCAGGTGCGCGACCCTGTTTTGCGCGCCAAGCTGACGCCCGACTATCCGGTTGGCTGCAAACGCATCCTGATTTCGGACGATTATCTGCCGGCGATCCAGCGTGAGAATGTCGATCTTGTCACTGGCCCGATTGCAGGCATCGCCTCAAAAGGCGTGCGCACGAAAGACGGGAAGGAGCGCCCTGCAGACGCTATCATCATGGCCACGGGC
>JBCBSY010000239.1:0-4141 GCA_039818925.1 Pseudomonadota bacterium
TTTTAGCCGCCAAATTCTATGCAAATGGCCAATTCTTCCTATAAGCGCCGATTTGCGTGAGATAATTTGGGCTTATTCTAGGGAGAATACCGCAAGCCCGGGGTTTGGCCGGATGGGAGAGCCGGTCGGGGGAACCCAGGGTTTAAGAAAACAAGCCAGGATTGCCGCCGCAATCCTGGCTTGTTGCTGTTTACGGGTTTGAATCCGCGCGACTGATGGAGGCGCTCTATAATTTGCGACAATATAAATTGTACAACTTCAGCATGGCGGTAACAATGGCCCCCATGTCCAAAATGAACTAAGTCTGGATTGACGTCAGGCCGCCAGCGCGACGCCCTTGTTTTCCAGGAAGGCGCGCAATTCGCCCTGCTCAAACATCTCACGGATGATATCGCAGCCGCCGACAAACTCGCCTTTGACGTAAAGCTGCGGAATCGTCGGCCAGTCTGAGAACGTCTTGATGCCCTGACGCAGATCGTCGGATTCGAGAACATTTTCAGTCTCATAAGCGACGCCGAGATGATCAAGGATCTGCACGACGATGGACGAAAACCCGCATTGCGGGAATTGCGGCGTGCCTTTCATGAAGAGCATCACCGGATTGCCGTCGACCTTGGCTTTGATCTCGCTTTGAATGTCGCTCATGAACGCCTCTTTTCTGTCGATTTCTCCGTAGCTAGGCGCCCGCCGAAGCGCCGTCAAGACCTGTATTGATCCCTGCTGACGCGCCGGAGACGCGGCCAGCCAAGCCAAATGCCCGCCGCTGTGACGGGGATCACTGCGCCCCGACCGCAATATCGCGATGATGCGCCTGTCACGACGAAAAAGGGGTAGAACCATGCATATGATGACACGGATTTTATCAGCCATGCCGCGCAACAAAACCTTGCCGCTGATCCTGCTGTTTGCAGGCTGGTACGGCGGCGCCAAATATGGCGCGCCTGACGCCGCGATGGCGGCGGTCGATAACGCGCTCGCCCGTGGCGGCGCCATGATCGAGGTCCTGCTTGCCGAAAGCGCGCCCGCGCCCGCCATACCCGGCGAAGACGTCTAACGACGGATAACCTGCCGGACCTAATCGCAGGCGGCGTAAAGCACATTGTCGCCGCCCCGTTGGCTGCGGCACAGGCCGTAGATGACCGCTTCGAAACTGACTTTGTTGCCGGCATTGTTGTCCTGAAGGTGGAACCGGACATTTTGCGAGTCGGTGTCCACGCGCAGGCGCTTAATGTGCTCGTCACCATCCGCGTAGCGGAATGAGAACCCGCCCATGACCGCGACATTGTCCGCCCAGTAAAGCGGAAGCCGAATCGTTTCTGCCGGACCGTCCACCACATTGGTGTACGGAATAAGCGAATGGTCGAACCAGTCCATCGGCATCAGCACATAGCTGACCGAAACATCAAAGTTTTCCGCGCCGTCGTCATCCTTGAAGGTCGCCCTCAGGCTGCGCCGGAAATCCGGCCAGATCGTCACTTCGCGCAAATGATTTTCACCACCGGGATAACGAAACCGAAATCCGGTCAGCACAAGACGCGTGTTCGTTCGTTCATAATCCGGAATGTCGAGCCAGCAGCTTGAGCGGCACCCGCGGCGCGACACGGTGCGTTCAACGCCGATCGCCGGATCGCGAATGCCGCGCAAGGCCCGCCAGCTCTCTGAATAATAGGCGAACCGGGCCGAAGCGCGCAGGCGATCGTTCCCGTCGCCGTCGAGAAGATCGAGCGCAAACCGCCGCGATGTCGCGCTGGCGGCGCTCCCCGGCCCTTGCGAGCCGACCGCAAATTCGCGCGGCGGGCGGTCATTGCCCGTAAATTCAAAGTCAAACGCCTGCAGCAAGGGAAGCCAGCGCACATCCTCTGCATGACGGCCGTTGCTGACGGCGGAAACCGTGCAGCGCCCGCCGCGGCAGCTTGTTTCGGCGCCGGCGCTTGTCAACAACATGCCGCCAAAGGCAAAAATGCAAAGGCCCGTCGAAAAACGCCGCATCACCATGATTGCTCTCCCCTTCAATCCATGACGCGATCATCATCGCGCAGCGGCCGCGCCAGCGTCAACGGGCGCATGTCAACGCCGGCGCACACAAACCTAAACCCTTGCCAACAAATGCGATCTTTCGCCATCTGCACCCGTTGCTTGCGGTTTTTGCTGCAACGCACACGGAATAATCCCTTGCTCCTTCCCTTGCTAAGACGCGCTGATATGATCAGACTGCGGTGCGCTGGCGGTCATGGATATTGTTGTGTCGCCTTTCTATTTGTTTTTTCCGCGTTTGTGACCGGCAGTTCACCTTGCTAACAAAACGGGGACTTTACTCATGAAAAAACTTCTTTGCGCCGCTGCGGCGGCCTTCGCGATTTCTGCGCCGGCATCTGCCGAACATTGGGACGTGATTGCGTTTGAGATGACGGGCAAATGCGATTTCGCCAAATATATGGAGATCGTCGACGACTTTAATGTCTGGGGCGCCGATTACGGCTATGTCGCGAAAGTCGCCATGCCTTTACAGTCCGATAATCTCACCACTTACTTCTGGGTCGGCTCTTCCGCTGACGCGGCGGCGTTTGGCGCCGCATGGGACGCCTGGCGCGACGGCCTTGCCGATTCCAATTCCACGCCGTCAAAGCTATGGGTGCGCTTTGAGGAATGCTCCACCAATATGCAGCGCCGGAGCTACGACGTTTTCGATTGATCCTTTCTGACTTTTCCGGGGGTGGTCTTCACGGCCGCCCTCGCCTTCTTTCTTCCAGCACCGCCGCATTTCATCGCTCCTCAGCCAAACCGCTGCGCATCATAAGGCAAGGGTGGAGGGCGTGGATAACTCCGCACCAACACTTGGAAATATGAAAGCAATCAACAGATTTGCTCTCTTCACCGGCATCCCGGGCGCGCTACAATATGTAATATTGCTGCGCAGAACCGAGATCGCGTAAGTATTATGTGCAAACTCGGCGGCGATCCCGTGTCTGCAACGCGTCATTTCATGCCGCGCAGCGCACGGGATGACACATTGCGATACGCATCGTCAGTCTCCAATGTCGCGATGAACTCTACATTCAAATGGGCGAACTATCGGGCGGAGCTTCAGTTTGTTGGGCATAAGTGGATCGGTGGGCGGGGCTAAGCTGACATTTCCACCCAGCATTTGTTGAAGAATAATTGCCGTGAATTGCTAATGCCCAACCTCTCTCCTTCTTTGCTTTCTCAAATCGGCATTTCGTGGACGATCTCGGATTCAGTAAATCCTACAGCCCTGTAAAGGTGTCGGGCCCGATCATTTAACGCGTATGCAATAACACGCATCCGATTTGCCCCACTTTTCTGAGCAAACGCCACTGATCTATCTATCAAAGCTCGCCCAATGCCTTTGTTGCGAAATTCTTTATCTACAGACAGAGTATGAAGTTGCGCAAGCTTCACGTTATTGCGATGGGTCAATTCCGTA
This sequence comes from Pseudomonadota bacterium, assembly GCA_039818925.1. Lineage (GTDB taxonomy): Bacteria > Pseudomonadota > Alphaproteobacteria > Caulobacterales > Parvularculaceae > Hyphococcus. The sequence continues at coordinate 3,446 of JBCBSY010000239.1, forward strand.
TCTGGAACTAAACGAACGCCGGCATATCCGACGACTTTTCCATGTATCTCTGCAACAAATGCGACGAAACCATCTAGTCTATATACAAGTTGCAAATAGTATTTTGTTCCGTCGTGCTGATCTGGGTATTCAACGTTTGATGTTTTTTCGCACTGCTCAAACTCATACTCAAAAATCTGTCTGTTAAGCTCACGGATGTCTTCCAGATCATCCGGATTAGCATCACGAATATTTAATCTTTCATTCATCAAGAATTCTCTTTGTCGATTTCTTTAAATGCCCGTTTACAATCCATAATGAATTCAGGGCTATATCCTCGCGCGCCGTCAAGTATTTCAATAACGAGTTCTTTTTTTCCATACAGAATTGCCAGATGGTCTTTCATGATCGACTTAGATTGCGAAAATTGATCTCTTTTAGATTTTTCCGCAGCCCACGCCGTATTGATAACATTTAGTACGAAAAATATAAGATAGCGCACTTGAGTTTGAGACTCCGGCTCAGTCAAGTTTTCTAGACTTCGTGCTTCTGAGGCGATGGAATCAAATCGCCAAATCTACCTTCAATGGCAGGACTATAATAAACTCGTAGTGCAAGATAGAGATTTTCGAGATACGCATCGAAGTCTAGAAAACTTGACTGAGCCGGAGTCTCAAACTCAAGTGCGCTATCTTATATTTTTCGTACTAAATGTTA
>JBCBSY010000240.1:0-4076 GCA_039818925.1 Pseudomonadota bacterium
GATTTTGATTCCAATAACGGCCGATTGATCCCGACCACCTCCGTTGATCAATTTGCGGGAACGCTTGGCGGCTGGTTCGGGCTGAACAATAGCGAACTGGATGATGTCCTGCCGGGGCTGCGAAACTTTTCCACCAACGATATCGGATTGTTCGGCGCCAGCGTCGTTTAATCGCGCGAAAGCACAACAAGAAACAGGGGCAACGCATGATTTTCAACCAGACGCTAACGGCGAGCGTGCTCGCCTTGTGCCTTTCGTTGCCCGCCATTGCGGCCGCTGACGAAAGCGGGCTCGTTGCGAAGCCGACATTGCTGCGGGACCGGCCGCTGGAAGAACTCTCACAATGGGCGCGCCCGGGCGCCGGGTCGCAGCTGGAGGCCGAAGATTACGCCGACAATTACGCGAATGATGCGGGCGATGCGTTCTTCTTTGCGCCGGGCGTATGGGTCAACATGCTTGACCTTGCCGAGCCGAGAATCGCCATTCGCGGGTTCTCGGCCGGCAATCGCCTTGAACGCGCGAGCATTGATGTCTTTCGCGACGGCGCCCCGCTGACGGATATCCACGGGGAGACCAGTCTCGCCGAAGTGGATCTGATGGCGGTGTCAGAGGTCGCGGTTTATCGCGGCGGCGGCGGCGACCTTCGGTTTGTTGGCGGCAATCTTGGCGGCGCGGTCAACTTTATCTCTCCGACCGGACAGACGGCGCGCGCGCCAATGATGGTGCGTCTCGATGCGGGCGCTTTTGTCGAGGGCGCCCCCGCTGGCCAGGCGCATGGAGCGATTGCCGCTGTGGCGGGCGCTCTCGATTATTATGCCGGCATCACCGGCCGTTTTGAAACGGGCTTTCGCGACAACAACCAGCGCGTTGATGCACTCTTCAACGCTAATCTTGGCTATGAATTCTCGCCGGGTTTTAGAACACGTGTCTTTGTCGAAGCGACGCGCAGTGATGATGAGTATTCCGGCGGTTTGACATTGGCGGAACTGGAAGACGATCCGACGCAGGACTTGCCGGCAATTACGCTTGGCCCATTGTTCCCCGGAGGACCGGTCATTGAATTCGCCGGCGGCGCAGACGATAGCGAGATCGGGCGGCGGTTGACCACGGCGCGCGTCGCGAATGTCACACATTTCGATCTGTTCGGCATTGGTTTTGAAGGCGGCGGTCATTTCGCCAGGCGCGAAGTGTTGGCCCCGCAGGTTGACTTTATCGGGGTCATCGATGAGAGCGGAGACGAATGGGGCGTCAATTTAAACGCACGCCGGACGCTGCGTTTGTTTATTTTCGATACGGATCTGCGTATTGGTGGAACCTATGGTTCAGGTTCGAAACGCTCGGACCGTTTTGAAAACCTTAACGGCGAGAAAGGCGACCAGACTTTCGCGACGGATCAGAAGTCAAAACGGCTTACCGCCTTTGCCGAAGCGGCGATTCGCCCGTTCCGGAACCTGCTTATTGATATTGGCGTAAAGTTCATAGATGTCGATCGCACATTGACGGTTGATGATGACGTAGACTCTGAAAACTTCACGGGCGTCTCGGCGCGCGGGGGCGTCGTTTACGAATTGACCAAGACAATCCAGGTATTCGCAAACGCAGTACGAAGCTATGAACCGCCGGCCTTCAGCGAACTGGTTTCCGACAGCCCGGAAGATCTCAACGGGCTGGAAGAGCAGGATTCCTTTTCTTACGAGGCAGGACTGCGCGGCCGGATCAATGATTGGGTTGGCTGGGACATCGCGTATTTCAATACTGATATCGAGAACGAGATTATCAACATCGAAGAACCGGAGACGAACGGGCTTGGCGGCGTTCTTGTGAATGTCGATGAAACCCGTCATCGCGGGATCGAAGCGGGTGTCGATCTCAATCTGTTTCCCGGATCGCTCTCCCGTTCCGGTCATTCGCTGACCTTGCGTAACGTGTACAACTATAATGACTTCCGGTTCACTGATTCCGGGTTCCTGGGTGTCGACGGCAACCGCATCGCCGGCATGCCGCAGCATGTCTATCGCGGCGAGTTGCGCTATGCGGTCGACGGCCAATGGTTCGCGGCGGTCAATGTGCAGATTGCGGCGGGAGACTTTTTCGCCGACCATGAAAACGAAGTTTCTGTGCCGACCTATACGCTTGTTGGTTTCAGCGCAGGCTATCGGATGAACGAAAACCTGGAGCTTTTTGCCTCCGGCGAGAATTTGACAGACCAGAAATACGCTGCCGCCGTCACTCCGGTCTTGTCGCAAACGGTCCAGGATGGACGGATCTTCACGCCCGGTGCGCGCGCGTCGATCTATGGCGGGCTGCGCTACCGCTTTTGAACCAATAATCATCTTCCGCTGGGCGAAAGCTTGCAAGCAAGCCGCGCCCTCAGTTTGCCATGAAGAATAGTTCATCAACTCACTGATGATACTGTCGCCAAAGCGACAATCTTCCTGTGGAAACTTCCATAGCTTGGGGTTCGGTATTCGGGGCTGATCTACGTCTCTCTCCCCCAGGGCGATCAGTCCCGGCGCCAGTCTATCTCTGGAGAGGCAGGCTGTAATTGCGATGCGGCCTGACTCTTCGGGGCTTTTGCCCTAAAAAGCCGCCATATAGTTGATTTCGTGCTGCCAGCCTGCGCAAGATTTGGGCGCGAAATATCCGATTCGCCACGCGAGCAGCACGCGATTGAGGGGCCAACCATCATGAAAAGCATTGTCATGTCCGCGGTCGCGGGCGCTGTTTTGTTCAGTGGGTCCGCTGGAGCTGTGGCGCAAGAGACGCCTTCCGAGCGGGCCGTCGAGATTGCAAAGAAATACATCATCGTTGACGGTCACATTGATGCACCGAACACGATCGCGGGCGCCGGGGCTGATATTGCGACTGGCGTCAAAACGGTTGATTTTGATTATGACCGGGCAAAGGCCGGCGGCCTCGACGCGCCCTTTATGTCGATTTACGTGGCGCCAACTTATGAAGATACTGGCGGCGCGAAAGCACGCGCCGATATTTTAATCGGTCTGATGGAGGGCGTTGCCGCGCTCTATCCCGATAAATATGAAATCGCTTATTCGCCAAAGGATGTGCGCCGGATATTTGAAGAGGGCAAAATCGCTTTGCCGCTCGGCATGGAAAACGGCTCTCCGCTTGAAGGAGACTTGCAGCACCTCAAGCACTTTTACGATCGCGGCATTCGCTACATCACACTCGCGCATTCCAAGTCAAACCACATCTCCGATTCGTCCTATGATGAAAACAAACGCTGGGACGGCCTCTCGCCTTTCGGGTTTCAGGTCGTCGAGGCGATGAATGATCTTGGCGTGATGATCGATGTCAGCCACTTGTCCGACGCCGCGATCGAAGATGTACTCGCCGTCACCCGGGCGCCGGTGATCGCGTCGCACTCTTCCTTGCGGCACTTCACGCCGGATTGGGAGCGCAACCTTTCTGACGAGCTCGTGCGCAAGATCGGCGAGAACGGCGGGATTGTGATGATCAATTTCGGATCAACCTTTCTGACGCCCGAAGCCAATGGCCACGGTAACCGGCGCAATGAAGCGCGCGAGACTGAGGAAGTTCGCCTCGGCCGGGCGATGACGGACGCGGAGGCGACAGCGTTCCTTGACGCCTGGAACGCTGAAAACCCTTATCCGTTTGCGGGTCTTGACGATGTTCTCGATCACATTGACCGGACCGTCGAACTTGCGGGGATTGAAGCGGTTGGGATCGGCTCGGATTATGACGGCGTTGGCGATTCCCTGCCTGTTGGCCTGAAAGATGCGTCCACTTTTCCCGTTCTGATCGATGGGCTGCTGGCGCGCGGTTATGACGAGGCGGCGATTGAAAAAATTCTCGGCGGCAACGCCTTGCGCGTTTGGGCGGCTGCAGAGGACGCAAAACGCCGGCAGCGCTGGTGATCTCAAAGAGAATTTTCGGCTGATGGCTTGATCAGGAATTGGATCGGAAGCGCTACCAAGCGCCGCCGCGCATTGATCTGTTGAATATGCGTTACAAAGCCTGTTCAGGCGGTTAGGTTCGGGCAAAATCAACCCGGAGAAGCTTCATGACCAATCTCAATGGCAAAACTCTGTTTA
>JBCBSY010000241.1:0-4074 GCA_039818925.1 Pseudomonadota bacterium
ACTGCTTTCGTCGAAAGCAGTAAAGTAATCCGGGTGATCGAAGGCAAGAGACGCGCTCTGGATCTGGACCAGCCCTGGCTCCGATTCTGCTTGCGGCGTCTCTTGCCTTCGATCACCCGGATTACTTTACTGCTTTCGTCGAAAGCGTGCAGCGATATCAGCAGCCTTACGCGCCCACGGCGCGAAAAGTGATGCTCGTTAATAACGGGCTCGCAGCGGGCGGCGCAGAGCGACAGATTGTTTACACCCTCAAAGGGTTGCGGGCCCGCGGCGTAGAAGCGGTTTTTGTCGGGGAATACCTGCACCGTGCGGCGGGACTCGATTTTCATCTCCACTCGCTTCGCGACGCAGGCGTTGATGTGCAGGGGCTGGAACGCGCGACGCAGCCGGGACCGGCGCTCTTTCAGCATGTGACGCCGCCAGTGGCGTCGCTGTTGTCGCAGGCGCCAGCCGCGATGATGCTGGAAATCCTCGACATGGTCGCCATCCTGCGCGCGCAAACGCCGGCGGTTGTCCACCTTTGGCAGGACGAAACCTCAATCAAGCACGGCCTTGCGGCGCTAATTGCTGGCGCGCCGCGCATTGTCCTTTCCGGGCGAAATCTGAACCCCACGCATTTTGAATATTTTGCGCCGCATATGCGCGCCGCCTATCTTGCGCTGCTCAGCGATCCGCGCGTTGTGATGTCGAATAACAGTCGGGCCGGCGCGCGCAGTTACGCCGAATGGCTGGGCGTAGATGAGAAGCGGATCGTTGTTTCGCATAATGCGGTTGATCCGTCAGACTGGCCGGACCCGCCCGCATCCGTTCGCGCAAACGTTCGCGCCCGGTTTGCAATCGACGACGCAGCGCCGGTTGTCGCCGGCGTGTTCCGGCTGTCGCTGGAAAAGCGGCCCCTGTTGTGGATTGAGACGGCGCGCGCATTGCGCACCCGTCTTCCGGACGCTGCATTCTTTGTGCTTGGCGACGGGCCGATGAAAGCGCAATTTCTGGCTAAAGCCGAAGCGCTGCAACTCGGCGGGGCATTGCATTATCTCGGCGAGCGCAATGATGTTCACGATATTCTCGCCGCCAGCGATCTGTTCTTGCTGACATCGGCGCAGGAGGGAACGCCGAACGCATTGCTCGAAGCGCAATGGGCGGGCCTTGCATGCGTTTCCACCGATGCGGGCGGCGCGGGCGAGGCGTTGGCGGAAGGCGAGACCGGGCTGATCGTATCGGATGCAACGCCGGCGGCGTTGGCGGCGGCGCTCTGTAAGCTTTGGGACGATCAGGACTTGCGGCTGCGGGCCCGCCGGTCTGGCCGGGCCTTTGTTTCCGATCGATTTTCATTGGACCGGATGATCGAAAATACGTTCCGGCTTTATGGCTTGGCGTGATCGCCCGTCCTTCCCCAGGGGTCTTTCGTTGATCTCGACATTCATCTGAAATGGCGTAACAAGGGGCCTCGATAGCGGAGGTTGAATGCGATGTGCGGTATCGTCGGCGTCGTCGATTTGAAGCGGAAATTTCCGCCAGAGGTTTTAACGCGCCTGGTCACGACGATGCGCGATACGATGGTCCACCGCGGTCCGGACGACAAGGGCGAATGGATCGACCCAAACGGCCGATGCGCTTTGGGCCATCGCCGGCTTTCGATCATCGATCTTCGTCCTGAAGGCCGTCAGCCGATGAGCGCCGAGGGCGTTGAGACAGTCGTCACCTATAATGGCGAGATTTATAATTTTCAGGAATTGCGCGACCGGCTATTAGCGCAAGGTAAAGAATTCAAGAGCCGGTCCGACACGGAAGTCCTGCCTTTCCTTTTTGATGAACTGGCCCCTGCGCATCTTGCGCGGCTGAACGGGATGTTTGCTTTTGCCGCATGGGATCCGCGGACGCGTCAGTTGCTTTTGGCGCGAGACGCCTTCGGCAAAAAGCCGCTTTATATTTATCAGGACAGCGACTTTTTCGCCTTTGCATCGGAGATACAGGCGTTTTACGCACTGCCAGGGTTTCGCGCTGAGATCGACCGGGATGCACTCGCAGAATACATGTTGCTAGGCTATCTGCCCGGACCACGCACGATCTACTCCCATGTGCGGCAAATTCCACCGGGTGGATTTGAGAAACTCTCGTTTGAGACGGGCCCGCGGATTATTGATTCAGGCCGGTTTTTTGAATTTTCCGCCCAAACCCGGCCAAGCGTCGCCAATATCGACGCGCGCGTGCTTAAGGACAGGTTAAAGCATCAGCTGATCCGCGCCGTGGAACGGCGCATGGTCTGCGACGTGCCGCTGGGTGCGTTTCTTTCCGGCGGCGTCGACAGCTCGCTTGTTGTCTCCATTGTCAGAAAAGAGCTCGGACAGGAGATCAATACTTTCTCCATCGGCTTTGAAGGAACCGACGATAGCGAACACGAAGCTGCACGTGAAATTGCGGCGCATCTTGGCGCTCAGCACTATGATAAAATGCTGAAGCCGGACGGGATCAGCCTCATTCACAAGATCGCCGGCATTCTTGACCAGCCGAACGGCGATTCTTCGTGTCTGCCGACATATCTTTTGAGCGAGTTCACCCGTCGGCATGTGACTGTGGCCCTTTCCGGCGATGGCGGGGATGAGTTGTTTGGCGGCTATGGCCGTTATCGCGATACGCTCAATGAATTGAGCGATCCGGAATTGTTGAAACGCAATCATGGTATTGATCCCGCGAACGCAACGCCTGCGGATCTTTATTTTTCCTTGCGCTGGCATATCTGGTTGCCGACGCAGGCGGCCGAATTGCTCGGCGGGTTGCCGGCGGCAACCGCGGCGCGCATAAAAGACTGGCGCGCCTTGCTGAACGACCCGTCGCAACCCGTGATGCATCGAATGCGCACGATCGATGCACAGCTTTACATGCCCGGCGCGGTGCTGGCGAAGGTTGATCGCATGAGCATGCAGCACGCGCTTGAGGTGCGCTGTCCGATGCTCGATGTGGAGTTTGCCGAAACGGCGATGGGGCTGTCTGAGGATGACTGTTGGGTGCCGCCGGCGACGACAAAGAAAATCCTGAAAGAGATCGCCAGCGATTATCTTCCCGCTGAATGGATGAACCGGTCGAAAAAAGGATTCGGCCTGCCAGCGAACGCCTGGGCTCAGGATGATGTGCTTGATCTGGCGCGTGAGCTTTTAACTGACAGCAGCGGCGAAGCAGCCGGTTTGTTCGATCGGCGGGCGCTTGCCGCGGCGATCGAACACCAGTCTCAACCGGGATGTTTTTCGATTTACCAGGTCTGGCCGCTGGTCATCCTGGAGCTATGGATCAGAGCACAAAAAGACAAGATCGCATCGACGCAAAATCAATGGCGTATGGTCGCGTGATAAGGCGTTTTCGCCATCGGACAATAAAATGACTTCAAAGCCAAAAAAAGTTTTCATCACCGGCGTTGCCGGTTTTATCGGATCGTATGTTGCACACAGCCTTCTTGATCAGGGCGTCGAGATCATCGGTGTTGATAATCTCAATGACTATTACCTGCCGCGCTTGAAACAAATGCGCCTTGAACGCCTGACGGCGCGCCGCGGATTTGCTTTTCACAACATGGATATTGCGGATCACGAAGCGCTTCTTGGTCTGGAAGCGGCCAAGGGCGTCGAAGTGATTGTCCATCTGGCGGCGCAAGCGGGTGTTCGATACTCGCTTGAAAATCCGTTCGCTTATGCGGCGTCCAACCTCACCGGACATCTTTCCATTCTTGAATTGGTCCGCCACGCACCGGAAAGACCTCGCCTTGTCTACGCATCGTCAAGCTCAGTTTACGGCGCCAACACAAAGGCGCCGTTTTCTGAAAAGGACCCGGTGACCCAGCCGGTCTCGCTCTACGCTGCGACCAAGCGAGCTGACGAATTGATGAGCGAGGCCTATGCCCGGCTTTATGGCGTCGAACAAATCGGTTTGCGATTTTTTACGGTGTACGGGCCGTGGGGCCGTCCGGACATGGCGTATTGGAGCTTCACAGAGAATATCCTTTCTGGAAAACCGATCAGGGTTTTCAACGACGGCGACAATATCATCGATATAAGTGAAATCGCGCATCATATCGCCGTCGTT
>JBCBSY010000242.1:0-4068 GCA_039818925.1 Pseudomonadota bacterium
GATCAGCGACCGTTCCGAGCGTTTTGCGCCAGACAATTTCGCCAGAGGCGAGATTAACGCCGGCAAGCACGCCCCATGGCGGCGGCGTGCAGGGCAGCCCCAGCGGCGACACCAACACCTCACGCTTCATGCCGAACGGCGCGCCGGTTTGCGGGGACACTTCAGAGTCGTGATAGACCTCGCTGACCGTGTCGACCTCCGCCGCCGGGATGAGCTGAACGTGATGCGCAAAGTTGCTCATATTAACAACGAGCAGGTTGCGCGCGGGGTCATAAGCTGCGCCGCCCCAATTGGCGCCGCCGCCATTGGCTGGATAGAGCAAAGTTCCCTTCAAACTCGGCGGCGTATAAAGACCCTCCCCGCGCGCGTTCCGGATCGCCTGCACGCAGTATCTTTTATCAAACCAGGTCAGGCCAAATGCATCTTCCGGCGACAGCGTATCGGGCACGATCGCGGGCGTAGCCATGGGAAAAGGCTGCGTCGGCGATAGATATTCGCCTGCGGCGCCGCCTTGCGGGACCGGTCTTTCTTCCACCGGCAGAAACGGCGCGCCCGTATCGCGATCGAGGACAAACACGTGTCCGGTCTTGGTTACCTGAGCGACAACGTCATGCGCCTCGCCATCACGCCAGACCGAGTAGAGTCCGGGTTGCGCCGGCAGGTCATAGTCCCAGATATCGTGATGGACGATTTGAAAACTCCACGCGACATCTCCCGTTTCCGCATGCAATGCAACAACGGCGTTCGCATAGCGGTTATCGCCCGGCCGCAACCCGCCGAAAAAGTCCGGGCTGGCGCTCGATGTTGGCAGAAATACAAGGCCGCGCGCCAGATCAATCGACATCGGCGCCCAGACATTTGCATGCCCTTCCACTGGTATCACACCGCCGTGCCAGTCTCGTGCATTTGGCGCATCCGGCGACCGCGGGATTGGATCGAAAGTCCATTTCAGCGTCCCGGTTCGCGCATCATAGGCGCGCACAACACCGGACGGCGCCGCCACGCGGGCGTTGTCAGATATCGCGGAACCGACGACGACAACGCCATTGATCACAACCGGCGGCGAGGTGATCTGAAACTCGCCCGGCCAAACTAGGTCCATGCCCGGCTCGATGGTGACAATACCGCCATCGCTAAAGTCTCGACACAGCGCACCGGTTTGGGCATCAAGCGCAACAAGCCGGGCGTCATTCGTGCCCATGAAAATGCGTTGGCTGCAAGCGCCGTGCGGATTTGCCAGCGCATCGCGCCATTGGGCGACCCCGCGACACACAAACTGGTTCGCCGGTCGTTGGTCGAGATTGATTTGCGGATCGAACCGCCATTTTTCTTCGCCTGTCTCGGGATGGAGCGCGATTACCTCGTTAAAGGGCGTACAAAACACCAGACTGTCGCCCACCAGGATCGGCGTTGCTTCACTAGCGCTTCGATTGCGCAAAGCGACAGGACGTTGGATATCGCCCGTCCGGTACTCCCATGCTTTTTTCAGCCTGCGGACGTTATCCGGTGTGATTGCGTCCAGGTCCACATAACGTGACCCGCCCGCATCGCCGCCATAATGCGCCCAACGATGCGCATTGGCGTCGACGGGTTCGCCATGCGGTTTTGCAACGCCGTCAATGTCGAGACCAGTTGCGCCACCCAGCAGCGGCGCCATCGAGCCGCTCAACCCCAGCGCGCCCACAATGAGGACGAGCGAAAGCGCCGTCAGCAGTATAATTTTCAAGACGCCGCGATTCACAATTCACTCCACTTCGCAAGATATAGAATATATCCGCTTCGCGTTGACGCAAAGCGTCGCCGCGACCAGCCCCCTACAGGGAAGTCTGGGGGCTGATCGCAGCGACAGCCGAGCCGTGCAGGGGTTTCTTTACAGCTACGGCGAATTTTTCGTGGTAGAGTGGATGTTCGGTTTTCATCAGCCTGTCCCACCAGGAAAAATAAAGCCCGTAATTCCAGCCGGCTTGTGCGTGGTGCAGGTCGTGGTGGGTAACGGTGGTGAGCCACCCAAAAAGCGGGGTTCCGTTGCGCCGCGCCGGAAAAATCTCATACCCGCAATGGCCGACGGCGTTTCGGATGATCATGTGCGCCAGGAATACCATGACCGCCAAACCGGAAGACGGAATGAGGAACAAGGCCAGCGGCAAAAAGAGCGCATTGATCAGCGCCTCCCCCGCGTCAAAAGAGTAGGCGGTCCAGGGGCTTGGATTGTGAGATTTGTGATGGGTGCGATGAAGACGGCGGAACAAGCGCGGATCGTGAATCAGGCGATGGGTCCAGTAAAACCAAGCATCGTGCAGGACAATCAACGCCGCCAGATTGAAGACGAAATACGTCCACCCCCGTTCGGCGACCCTTGCGTCAATGCTGATGACGCCCGCTTCCACCCCCGTGGCGATCAACGCCGCCCCAGTGAAGGCAAAGATCGCGACGGTGCGCATCGAGGTCAAGAACTCGCGGCGCATCTGGGCTGTCCCCGGACTGTTTGCACGTATCTTGCGGCTAGCGAGCAGCCCCGACAAGGCGAGGTTGACGATCAGATAAACCCCGCCCGCGCCGAGGACATAGCGGGTTAAATCGAAGGGGAAGATTTGCACAAAGGATCGGGCAATGAACGCAGCGACATCAAGAACGGCGATAACCGGTGATGTGGATAAGGCGAATTCCATCGGGGCGGCTCCATGACTTACGTCGCCTGAAACAAGCGAAAATCGCTTCGCCGATCTCCGCAAATCCAGAAATTATGCGGCTTTTTCAAAAATGATCATGGTTTTCGGAAACTGATCAGCCGTCGCCGATCGCATTTTTGCGAAATTGCGTCGGGGTTGTTCCGGTCGCCTGTTTGAACGCGCGATTGAAGGGCGCGATGGAGCCATATCCAAGGTCGAGCGCAATCTGGAGCACCTGCCGACGGGCGTTTTCAGGATCGGCGAGAATCGCTTTTGCATCTTCGACACGCCGAGCGTTCAGAAAGGCAGAGAAATTCCGAAAGCCAAGCGTTCCGTTGATCAACTTGCGCAGCTGGTGCTCCGGCGTTCCAACTCTTTCGGCAAGCCCTGAGACCGAGAGCCCCTCCTGGCGGTAAACACCTTCGTCCATTAACGCCATCAGCTTTTCGAAGACCTTGCGATCGGCGGCCCTGACCTTGTCATGCCTGCCGGTCCACTCTGCGATTTCCACAGGTGCGGGCGCAGCGCTCTCAAACAAGGACAGGCGCGGCGCCAGCAACCAAGCGCTAAACACAAAGTTCAAGAGAAGGATCGCTGCTGCTTGCAACATCAGCGCCGCATCCGGCAGCAGGTAACTGCGTTCTATAGTTTCCGCGCCGGCAATGGTCAGCCCGACAAGCGCCACCGTCACCGCAATCACAACCCGGAACCTGCGCCGCGGATCGACAAGATCGTCGGCGGCGTTGGCGACCGCCAGACGGAAGGCGTCGATGAACATCGCTACATTCATGCCGATATGGGCGTACCAGAACACGCGCTCAATCGGTCCTTGATCCGCGATCACATGAATGGAGTGGAAGACCGGAAGGGCGAAGAACGGCAATAACCGCCACCATCGCCACCGGAAATTGTCGTCGAACAAAGCCGCCGCCAGCCACCAGAAAAAAACCGTGCCGACGACCGCAATATAGGAAATGGGCAGCAATACCCCGCCGAAAATCTGGCGGGAAGCTTCGCCGGACAACAGAATATAAAAGGCGGTGGAAAACGAGAACAAAGCCGCCAGCCGCCGCACCTGCGCCCCGGGGCCGCCGGCCAGCAAGACAAACGCGAGCAGGATCGAGATCCCGGCGGCGGCGCCGCGCATTAGCGTTTCGAAAATGTCTGTAAACTCAGTCATGGGTCGCGGACGCTGGCCCGCGCCTGGGTGGCTGTCAACGGCGCCGCGTTGCAATGAGTTTCCTGTGCGATGATTGACAAGACCTCAACAATATGTAACTTACTTGTTACATATGATGAATGACCGCGATATGGACGCCCTGTTTCAAGCCCTCGCCCACGAAAGTCGGCGGCGGATGCTGGACATCGTCAAGGACGAGCCTGGCATCGGCGTCGGCGC
>JBCBSY010000243.1:0-4059 GCA_039818925.1 Pseudomonadota bacterium
CGAAACGATGCGCGCAAAGGTCCCCATGCTGGGCGTCGCCGCAACTGCAATGGGCCTGAAGATTACCGATATCGACGCTGTCCCGCTCGATAACGGTAATCTTCAGGCCCATTGCAGTTGCGGCGACGCCCAGCATGGGGACCTTTGCGCGCATCGTTTCGAAGTGCTGGAAGGGGACATCTCGAATGTCGTTTCCGAAAATTTGGATGATGTCCAATTGTTGCGGGAATGGATCAAGGGCTCCGATATCGAAGTGGCGATGCAGAATCTCTCCAAAGCGAAAACCGAATTAAAGCTCTCTTTCGAAAAAGTTGAACATTGCCGCAAGATACTGGTGCGGCGGATGCTGGATTAGACCGGCAAGAGAAAACTACTTTTCAAGCGCCCTGAAAATTTCTGTGCGGACTTCGGCCTCCGGCTTTGTCGTCGGATCGTCCACATAAATTTCCCAGACCGGCATGGATTTTTTATAGCCGTCCTCATCGGGATGATCCCATAACGCCTTGTGGCTTTGACTAAGCGTCGCATAAGGCCCGACATGAGTCGTGGTCAGCGCCTCACTGGCTGGCATGACGCCCGCTTTCACATCGCCTTCGGCTTTCGCCGCATCTTCAGCGCTGACGAAGACGCCGGCGCGGAACGTCATGTTGTCCGAAGGCATTTCCATATAAATGGAAGCCGGCATGGAAAGCGGCGTGACGCCCTTCGCCTGCACAAAGCCGAAGACTTCGCCGAAACCCGACGCCATGGCGTCGCCGATCGCCTTGGCGTCCATCGCACATTCGCGGTCGACATAAAGATAATGCTGCTCCGGCAGGGTTTTGCGTTGAATGTCCAAGATGTCTCTCCCTTTTCGGTTATTTGGCGCGCCGGCGCCGCCGTGTTCGATATCAGCAAAGTTTATTTTGCTTTTAAGACCTTTCCGTTCATCAAGACGGGGCAGCGGGTGCAAGGTCGCGCGCATATGCCGGCGAAGTTTCAAGCGCGCAGGATTTTCTCCATTGTTTTGCCCCGGGCAAGCTCATCAATCAGCTTGTCGAGATAGCGGACCTCCCGCATTAGCGGGTCTTCGACGTCCTCCACCCGGACGCCGCAGACAACACCCTTGATCTGATCCCGCGAGGGATTGAGTTTCGGCGCCTCGGCGATGAAGGTCTCTATATCAACTTTTTTCTTAATCTGGGCGTTCAGTCCTTTTTGCGTATAGCCCGTCAGCCAGCGGATGATTTTATCGACCTCCGCTTTCGTCCGGTCCTTTTTCTCCGCCTTGGCGACGTAATGCGGATACACACTGGCGAAGATCATGGAATAGATGCGGTGTTTGGTCATGGCGCGAGATTACGCGATAGCGCGGGACGGGGCAATGACGCCTGTATCTTTGCTCCCCCATACACGGTGAAGCTATCGACGAAGCTGAAGGGAGGCGATGGCGCGAAAGTTGAGGTTGTCGCCAGGCGCCCTGGCAACCATATAAAAACGAGAACCCAGAGGGGCGATGTGCATGTCCATCAAGGAAAAGCCGCTGATCAAGGCCGTCGAACAGCTTGGTCCGTTGCCGGGGTTTTTGTTCGCGCACCCCGTTCTTGCGGGTTTCATTTCCATGCTGATGTGCCCGGTGTTCGGCGTTGTGGTCATGATGTTCTGGGGGATGTTCGGAAAAGCGCCGGAGGCTTACGAGGCCGCGCGACTCGGCGCGATTATTTTGACCGCCTTCGCGGTGATGATTTTCATCGGCATCTTCTTCAACGCTTTCCGCGACAGGGAAGAAACCGCTGCTCGCTTGCAGTTCGTTTTCGGCGGCGCCATGGCGCTTGGCGTCATCATTGCGTTTGACGGGCTGACGGTCGACGCCTTCCGGTCCTATTTTGAGGGCGGCGGCTTCTGGGTGTGCACGTCGGTGGTGCAGGGTTGTGACTAGAGCATTTTGACGATCATCTGGGTCACTTCACCCTCATCCTGAGGGCAAAAATTCCCTCTGTCCTTCGCGACAGCGCTTCGCGCCCCTCAGGATGAGGGAATTTTTGTGTCGCGAAGGATGGGCCGCAAGTGAATCAATCTCAGTTCAGCTTGCTCTAGGGAAGGGCGCCTGCGACGCCGTAACCGCCGAAAAAATCTTTGGTGGCGTAGGCGTCCGGTCCGGACGCGCCTATGGTCGGCGGCGCGTAAAATATGAGGCCGCCATGTCGCCGCTGCTCGCCCAAAGATTGATCGCCGTTCCGTTTCTTGTTCTCGGCGCGTGGTGTCTTTTTCTGCCGCGCATGGTGGAGCGCCTCGGCTTTCAACCGGAGTATCTGCACGAAAGCGAGACGACGGCGCTGTTGATCGGATGTTTCGGCGCGCAGGCGGTCCTCTCCGGCTTGTTCGCCTGGTTCAGCCGCTTCACGCGCATAACGTTCCTCGTCTACGGGATCGCGCTCCTGCCGTTCTTCTGGTTCAACTACTGGTTCGTTTTCGTCGTGCCGATGTTCAACAGCTTTATGATCATCGATTTCGTCGCCAACGCAGCCATGCTGGCCCTGTGCGTGATCGGCTATCGCGCCAGCGCCAAGGGGTGAGCGGCGGGGAGATAGAAGCAAAAACGATACACCGCTCATCGCGATGAGGATCGGGATCCAGTGAATATTAAGTCGGGCTTAGCCCATCATTATCTCTTGATGCTGGATTCCGGCTTTCGCCGGAACGAGCGGGGAGGAGAGGAAGGCGCATAAACCGCCACCGCCATCGCGGATCTGCTCAAAATATGTGTTGAACGGATCCAAAGAAATTACTGATTCAGAATCTCGTACAAATCGTCCCAGTCAGGATTTTCCTTCTCAATCAATTCAAGCTTCCACGCGCGTTTCCATTCCTTGATCTGGCGCTCGCGGGTAAACGCCGCTTCTCGCGTGTCATGCGGTTCATACCAGACAAGCCGGTCCACACTGTATCGCGACGTAAAGCCTTTGATGATTTTCTCTTTATGCTCCCATACGCGTTTCGCCAGATCATCCGTTGAGCCGGCGTACAGCGTGCCGTTCCGCTTGCTCGCAAGGATGTAGACGAAAAATGGTCTCATGAGAGAAACATAATACACCTGCTCATACCGACGAAAGCCGGGGCCCAGACACAATAAAAGGTCGGGCGAAGCTCGTCATGTTCTTATACTGGATTCCGGTTCCTCATCCTGAGGAGCCGCCGCAAGGCGGCGTCTCGAGGGGAGCCGGAACGAGCGGGGTGGAAATGTGGGCTCTGACCCTCAACCGCTCATCCCGGCGCAAGCCGGGATCCAGAACGGGTGAATCAATTCAACCAATCAAAAATTTTTAATATGGCTATGACTGAAAGAACTATCCCAATTGGCATAATGAATGCCGGATGTGTCAAATAGCTTTCCGGTCGGTGGCCTCTTGGAAGTCGATTCAGCAAGAGATCAAAGTTATTACTGTCGGCTTCGCCACCATTCGGTATAATTTCATCTTTTTGGTGATTTCCACGATATGCAACCCATACTTCCCCATCCGGACTAACCGAGATAATCGGTGACTTAAATCGCAATGGCGCTTCAAATGAAAGCATCTCGCCAGTGCTGCGCACTTTGCTATGAATATCAGGCAGGTATCCATGTTTTAGGATGGCTTCGATACGGCGAAACGTTTCTGTTTCTTTGTGCTTAATCGACCGCTCACTGCTCATCAATTGCCTAACTCTTCATAATGATCAAAAGCCTAAATTTCCAAAATTCGTTGCCAAATTCAATATACTGACCTCTGCGGACGTCTGTCGATTTTCAGAATACGATAAGTCCCATACAAACGATGCAGCTATGACCTCAAGCCGCCTTCCGTTTCCGCTTCACTGTTTTCTTTTTCGCCGCCGCTTTCGCGCTGCCTTTCCCGCCGCCCTTCAACAGCGGCTTCAGAAATTTGCCCGTATAGCTCTTCGCGACTTTCGCCACGTCTTCGGGCGTGACGGCGGCGGCGAGATCGTGGCCATCGGCAAGCCGGAAGCCATCGTGAAGGAAAAGCGCAGCCATACAGCGCACTTCTTGGCCGAACTGCTGGAGCGGCGCCCGCCGACCAA
>JBCBSY010000244.1:0-4056 GCA_039818925.1 Pseudomonadota bacterium
TTCGCCGCGATCTGGGTATCGATCATCTTCGGCGTCATGGCGACCGAACCGCATTTTGCGCAGCTTGTCGGGGGCCGGCTCGCCCATGTCGATAAACTTATCCTTGCTGGTTTCGCCGTTGAATATTTCGCAAGGCTCGCGACCGCAGGTCTAAGCCCACAATACAGGGGCGTTCGCGGCCTCGTCCGCTATGCGATGCAACCGGCTTCGATCGCCGATCTGATTGTCATCATTCCAATATTGTTTCCAACACCGCCAACCTGGATGCTGATTTTCCGTTTACTGCGTATTTTGCGTTTGCTGAGGCTGGCCTCCATGCCGCACATCCATCAAGCGATTTCCGAATTTTACGAAGCGCTCGCGGCAAAGCGGTTTGAGCTGATGTTCACCCTTTGCCTGGGCGTTATCCTTATTCTTGTATCGTCAACCTCCCTCTATCTGATTGAACGCAATATTCAGCCGGAGGTTTTTGGATCGATCCCGAGAGCGGTATGGTGGAGCGTCGTAACTTTCACCACAGTAGGATATGGCGACGCAATCCCGGTCACATCGCTAGGACGCATCTTTGCGGGCGTTTACGCCATAAGCGGTCTGGGGCTCGTCGCCATGCTGACGGGCGTAATCGCCTCCGCACTCAGCGAAGCTGCGGAATTGCACTCAAGGAACAAGCAGCAGGACTAGGCAGTTGGCGACTAGAAAACGCCGGGCAATCCGAGCGAGCGAGATTCCTTAATCTCAACTTGGCCCTCCTCGCCGATCACAGCCTTGATGGCGCGATCGCGCGCCGCCATCCATTCTTCAGGATTATCCACCCGAAGCGGCGCTGCGCTGTCGTCGACTTCGCCATCGATGAAGCGCCAGAACATCAGCTGATTGGCCAGCGAGCGATCCTTATCGCCGCGGCCGCCATTTTCAGCATCCAAAAGCGTCCGGATTGAAGCGTCTGAGCCAAGGGCATTGGCCTTTCTCAGGAGAAGCTGCTCACCAGTCGATGGCGGCGCTGCGGACGCATCACCAAGCAATACCTGCTGCGCGCGCTCCGACGGCGACAATTCCTGCGGCCGCGTCTCGCCCGGACGGGGCGGGCGCAAACCATAATCCGGCGGCACCACGAGCGGCGCTTTGGTGGTGATTGCAAACTCATCGGGGGCGTTCTTGCCGCCGCCCAACGCCTTGCCGATGCCGCAGCCGCCAGTCGCCAGGGCGAGCATCGTCATCGCCGCCGCAAACCGGATCGCCGAACCATTATTCATGATCTCATCACTCCAAACTTCAAGCACCCGCCCGCTTGCCAATTTGGGCCGCACTATAGCCATGCGGCGTCGGCGAGGCAAAGCCGGATCACGGCTTATTTTGCGGCTTTTTCCTGCTGGCCTGTGCGCCAGGCATCGTAGAGCAAAAACGCAATGCCGACATTGATCGCAGCATCTGCGATGTTGAAGACCCAGGGAAAGTAAAGTCCCGAGAAATCGAGAAAATCGACAACGAAACCATAGGCGAGCCGGTCATAGAGATTGCCAAGCGCCCCGCCGATAATGAACCCGACGCCGATTGCCGCTGCCGGGCGCTGGAGCCGCCCAAGCCACCATGTAAGACCTATGGCGACCGCGGCGGAGATAATCGACAATGGCCAGCGCATGCCCGACAAGATGCCGAAACTGGCGCCGCGATTTTCGACATAAGTCAGGTCGAAAACACCGGAGATTTCGATTTTTCGGAGCGCCGGCAGCTCAATTCCATGCAGAATCCAATGCTTGGTCGCCTGGTCTGCAATGATGATGAGGATGGCAAGGGCGAGCGCCCGCCAAAACAGAACATTGACGCGCGCCTGCGCCCACCAGCCGGTCAACCGATCCATCACCAACGCGAGGCTCATGCGTTACTCCTCGCATCCCAAGCCTCAACCGCATCAATGCACCGCTCGCACAAATCGCTATGGGACTCGTGGACGCCAACTTCGGGCAGGATGCGCCAGCAACGCCGGCATTTCTCACCCTCGGCTTCGGCGGGCGCAACCGCCACAGAGGGCGCTTCACCCTCAAGACGGAACGCTCTATCCGGCGCCGGCGCATCGCTGAGGCGGGCGCCGGACGTGATAAACAACTCCGCCGGATCGAGCCCGTCATAGGCGCGCAACAAAGCTACATCCGAGACATACACAACCGGAGCGGCTTCAAGGCTGGCGCCGATGCGCTTTTCACGCCGCTCCACTTCCAGCGCGCCGGTGACCACCCGGCGCACCTCGCGAATTTTACGCCACTTGTCGCCCAGCGCTTCATCACGCCACGCTGCCGGTGTTTCCGGAAATTGTTGTAAGTGCACCGAACCGTCAGCAGACGGATAGCGCGCCAACCACGCCTCTTCCATCGTGAAAACACAAACTGGCGCAAGCCAGGTGACGAGCCGGTCAAACACCGCCGCCATCACCGTGCGTGCAGCGCGCCGGCGCACGGCGTCCGGTTGGTCGCAATAAAGCGCATCCTTGCGTATATCGAGATAGAACGCAGACAGATCGAGTGAGGCGAAGTCGATGCACTTTCGCCACACGCCTTTAAAATCAAACGCCTCATAACCGCTTCGCACCTCCTCATCAAGGACCGCAAGGCGATGCAGGATATAGCGCTCCAGCTCGGGCATGTCCTCGACCGGCAATTGCTCTTCATCGGAGAAATCGGAGAGCGCGCCTAACAGATAGCGCAGCGTATTGCGCAACTTGCGATAGGCGTCGACGGCGGAGCCGATGATCTCTTTCGAGATACGCAAGTCTTCGGTGTAGTCGGAACTTGCGACCCAGATCCGGATGATCTCCGCCCCATATTGCTTGATAATCTCCTCAGGCAAAATGACATTGCCGAGGGATTTGGACATCTTCCGCCCTTCGCCGTCGCCGACGAACCCATTGGTGACGACGTGCTCATAGGGTGCGCGACCGCGCGTGCCGCAAGCTTCAAGCAGCGAGGATTGAAACCAGCCGCGATGCTGGTCTGAACCTTCGCAGTAAACATCCGCAGGCCATTTCAGGTCGTCGCGCTCCTCCAGAACGAACGCATGCGTCGACCCGGAATCGAACCACACATCCAGGATGTCGTCGATTTTTTCATAATCTTCGGCGTTGTAACCCGCGCCGAGGAATTCCTGCGCCGATTTTTCGAACCATGCGTCCGCGCCCGCTTCTCTAATGGCGCCCAAGATGCGCTGATCGACGGTGCTGTCGCGCAGAATTTCGCCCGTTTTCTTATGCACAAAGATCGTAATGGGAACGCCCCAAGCACGCTGGCGCGAGATCAGCCAGTCGGGCCGATCCTCGACCATGGTGCGAATGCGCGTGCGCCCCCGCGCCGGCGTGAATGCCGTCGCATCAATGGCGGCAAGCGCATTTTCGCGCAAGGTTTTGCCGTTGGCGGTCGGTTTATCAAGCGCGATGAACCATTGCGGCGTGTTGCGGAAGATCACCGGCGCCTTCGATCGCCAGCTGTGGGGATAGGAATGAACAAGCCGCCCGCGCGCAAGCAGCTTGTCATGCTTGATCAATTGATCGATCACCGCTTTGTTAGCGCCGCCGTCCTTACCCTTTTTCTTGCCTTCGGTGATGATCACCTGCTCGCCGGTAAAACCGGGGGCCTCATCCGTAAAGGCGCCATCCTCATCGACCGTATGCGGAATTTCTGCTTGCGTGCCGAAGGCGCTGACCCATGCGATGTAGTCTTCCTGACCGTGTCCGGGCGCGGTGTGAACGAACCCTGTTCCGGCCTCATCGGTGACGTGATCGCCTGCCAGCAGAGGCACATCGAACTCGTAGCCGCCGCCAAAGCCTTTCAGGGGATGCGCACATACGGTGCCGTTTAGCGTATCCGCTTCGACATCCGCGACGCGTTTCCATTCCGCAATCAGCCCCGCCTCGCGCACGGATTCCGCCAGCGCATCCGACAGGATGAGCTTGTCGCCCGGCTTTGACCAAGGCTCAAAATCGAGATCGCTTTTCATTGCGACGACTTCGTAAAGCCCATAGGAAAGCTTCGGCCCGTAACAGATCGCCCGGTTGCCGGGGATCGTCCA